>DASRME010000040.1:0-5289 GCA_035648095.1 Atribacterota bacterium
GAACCTCCAAGAATACCTGTTTTCATTAAGACCCAAAATCCAACTAATAAGCCATAAATACCTTGTGTACCTGGAAAAGCTTGTAAAAATAATACTAAACCAAATTTTTCCGGTTCTTCAATCATTACGCCAACCCCAGCAGCTCCAGCTATGCCTACCCCGATACCAGAACCAGAACAGGCTAAACCGATAGCTGTTGCAGAACCCAAGAATGCAAGTACTATCCCTTGTGTAATCATATTTACCTCCTATTTCTAATTAATATTATTCCGAATCAAATATGAGTATATCGTATCGCGTATCACATCAGAAAAAATAATTTTAGATAAAACAAACATCTAAAAGCTATAACGTATCATTTAAATTTATTAGTTTTGAACTTTTATATATTTAGTGACGATTTTAAAAGGTTTGAAATATGCCCCTCCGCCTTCATAAAACTTGGTGAAAAATTCTACGTACTGTAAACGAGTTGAATGTATAAATGCCCCCATACCGCTTATTACCAAATTAAATAGATGTCCTAAAATAAAGACTAAAATCGCTAAAAATATTCCGATAATCGGGATATCCTTAAATAACATGACAAAGGTATTTACTACCACTGCCAATACTGCCGTTGATAATCCCAAAGCAAATAGTCGTGAATAAGAAAGAATGTCACTAAAATAACCTATAAGATTATATAAACTGATTACTCCGCCAGCAATTTTTAATAGGATGTTTTTGTTTGACCTTCCCTGTGTAAGAATTAAAAACAACAATCCCGCCCAAATTATATATTTTGCAATACTTTTGAATCCCGACAAAGAACCAATAGCACTTGTTAATGCAAATATTAATATTCCCGAAATCAATAATAACCAAGAGCCCTGGTCCATTAATCCTGTTTTAATTTTATTTTCCTTAACATTGGCAATAAATTTAATAATAAATCCGGTGTAAATTTGAATGACCCCTAAAGATAGAGATATCAATAAAAGTGGCATGGGATTTTTTATCGGATCGAGTAAAGATATTTTATCAATTAAAAAAGTCCTTATAAATAGAAAATTATTTGGAAGATAGTTAAGGGTATCACCCATCCAACTGCCCATAAGAGCACCCATTATAAAAGTAGATAATCCGCCTAAGAAAAATAATCCAAAAAATTTCTTTGTTGTCCCTTTAAGTTTTAATTTTAATAACGCAAAATAGGATAAAACAGTGATGATTAGACCATAGCCCGCATCAGATAAACAAATCCCAAAGAAAATAAAATAAAAGGGAGCAAATAAAGGAGTGGGATCAAATTCCGTATATTTAGGGATCCCATACAGCTCCGTTACTGACTCAAAAGGTTCTACAAATTTATTATTTTTTAAAGCTACTGGTATATCCTTGGTTTCCTTAGGGTCACTGAAGACTACTTCCAATTCTTTATATTTTTTATACAACCTATTTTTTAATTCATTTAAATTTCCTTGTAAAATCCACCCCTCGATGATAATTACTTTTTTAGTCTGCTTGATGTATTTCCCTACATCTTTTTTACTTTTTAAGATGGATAAATAATCAAAAGCAGCATATAAAGATAGGTTTTCTTGATACAGTTTTTCACTCGTCTTAAAAATTATTTGCCTTTTTTCTTCAATATTTTTTAGCTCCTCAAAAATATTTTTTAAGACGTTTTTTGGAGTATCACTGAACTCTAAAGGGATTTTAAAATAATCGATATTATATTTATTTAATATTTTTTTTATTAAAGCATAATATTCAGTTAAAGAAAGAATTATTATTTTACATTGTTTTTTATCTTCGGTCATTTTATTAACTTCGATTTCTTTCCCTATTTTTTTTATTTCTTCTAAACAAGAAACAATATTTTTGGAAGGTAAAGCTCCAGCGATAATTTTAGTATTTTTTGTTCCTTCCAAATCTTCTATTCTTATGTCCAATTCTTTCCATTCTTCTAAATGTTCTTGAGTATTTTTTAGATGATTTTCTTTAGTTTTTAGTATTTTAAGGTCTCCGTCTAATTCTACGCACTTTTCATAAGTTTCTTTATAATCATATTGGAAAAATAAAGAAGATAATTTTTTATAATCGTATACATCAATAAAGGGCGGAATGGATTTATCTATTTTTTTGGATTTATCCTTAAAATTTGATAGGTAATCTATACAGTATTTCACTTCTGCCAGTTCGGAGTTGCTTGTAGTATTATTTACTTCGGTCAATTCCAAGAAAGCAGGTATCTTTAATTTAGAGGTAACATCTATTATTTGAACACAACCTGCATCTTGAAGTTCCTCAATAATCTTATCTTTTAAGTCAATATGACTAAAAATATTTACTTTTTTTACTTTACAAACCGCCATTATTTCCCTTCCATCGCTTTTTTAATTACTATTTTTACTGAATTAGCAATATTATTTTGGGCTTTTTTAGCTAGTTCTTCTTTTTCTTTTTCACTTTTTTTAATAATATTCTCTGCTTCCGCTCTAGCTAGTTTTTCTTCTTTTTCAATGATCATTTTTCCTTCTTTTTTAGTATCTTCTTTAATTCTTTCAATTAGCTTATTTGCTTCTTTACAAGCATTACTAATAATATTTTCAGCTTTTTCGTTGGCATCTTTTACAATTTTATCTGCAGTATGTTCGGTTTTTTTAACTTCTTCAACGATTTTATTTAACAAAAAATCACCTCTTAATAATTGTAAAATCTATAAAACTTTATAAAATGATAAATTGTAATTTTTAATTATATTGGTTTTTAAATAGATATTTAATAAAAAGTGTAACATATTATATCATTATTTTCAAACTTTATTACTCTATGAAAGTTTGTATTAACTCATATTCATGTTACGTATCGAGTATAGCATGAAGAAAATAAAACCTACAATCAAAATATAGCGATAAAATTCAGATCTTATTTTGCATATTTTCAATTTCTTTTAATAATCGTTTTATTATTATTTTATCACTGCATTTAGTGATTATCTTACCTTTTTTAAATAGTATTCCATCATTTTTATCAAATGCAACACCTATGTCAGCTTCTTTTGCTTCACCAGGTCCGTTTACCATGCAACCCATAACGGCAATAGTTAATGTATTATTAATATTTTTTATCTTTCTTTCTAATTTCATCACAATTTTATTTAAATCTACTTTACATCTTCCACAAGTTGGACAGGAAATTATATTTGGACCTCTTTGCCTAAGATGTAAAGCCTTTAATATCTCGTAGCCTACTTTTATTTCTTCTACGGGATCTCCGGTCAATGATACTCTAATGGTATCACCGATTCCTTGAAATAATAGTGAGCCAATTCCCACAGATGATTTAATCATGCCTTGAAAAGGTAGGCCTGCTTCAGTAATTCCTAAATGCAAAGGATAATCATATTTTGAAGAAAATATTTTATTCGCTTCGATAGTATTGATTACATCAGTAGATTTGATGGAAAAAATTATATTGTGATAATTTATTTCATCAAATATCTTGATAACATTTACTGCACTTTCTACTAAAGCTTTAGGAGTTACCTTTTTGTATATCTTTAGAATACTTTTATCTAACGAACCGGAATTTATACCAACCCTAATGGGTAAATCCATTTTCTTCGCTGATTTTATAATTAATTTTAATTTCTCATTATTTCTGATATTTCCAGGGTTTATTCGTAATCCATCTACGCCAAGTTCAATAGATTTTAAGGCTAATTTATAATCATAGTGAATATCGGCAACCAGGGGTATATTAATTTCTTTTTTTATCAATGGCAACGAGTAGCATGACTCTAAATCCGGAACAGCCACTCTTACAAGTTCACAACCTTCTTTTTCCATTTTATGTATTTGAGATATTGTATCCAATATATTTTTCGTGTCGGTATTGGTCATTGATTGAACCGAGATTGGAGCATTTCCTCCAATCTCTAAGTTACCAACTTTTACCTTCCTGGTCTTTCTTCTCCTATTCATCACTTACAATTTCCTTTTTTTTACTTGACAAAAATTCTTAAAATGTCCTTATAAGTAGCAATGATAAAAACCATTATCATAAGTGATATCCCGATTAGATACATAAAACTTATTTTTTCGGCTTCCAAAGGTTTGCCCCTTATTTTTTCAATGACTAAAATGATTATATGCCCACCATCTAAAATGGGAATGGGAAGAAGATTAAACAACCCGATAAATATACTTAAAATGGCGGTAAAATATAATAAGTTTAGGAAACCTAATTTTGCTGCTTCTCCAGTCATTTGAGCTATGCCTAAAGGCCCTGATATTTCCAGTGGTATTTTTCCGGTAATCATTTCTATTGTGTTAGAAAATATCAATTTTATAATATTTCCAGCTGTAATTAAACCCTTTGAAAATGCAGAAAATATATTAATCTTCTCGACAGATATTTCAAATGTAATTCCAATTAAACCCTTTTTGTAATTATTATCGTACTCAGGGATTACAAAAACATCAATAGCTTCCCCTCCTCTATCTAAGGTAATTTGTAATTCTTCTCCTGAACTTTTATTTATAATATCCGCAATTTTATTTGGATCTTCCATCTTCGTCGAGTCAATCGCGATAATTTTATCTCCAGAAAATATGCCAGCTTGTTCGGCAGGTCCATTTTCGATAACTGTCGATATATAATTGGTTACCACCGGAATCCCATTTACAAGAAATATAAGACTAAATATAATCACTGCAGTTACAATATTCATAAAGGGACCTAAGGCCACTATTAATGCTCTAATTCCTAATGATTTCTTGTCAAATCTTTGCTCTTCGGGTACTTCTTCTGATGTTTCTTTAACCTCTGCCTGCCCCATTTCCCCAGCCATTTTTACGTAACCACCGAGAGGAATTAAGCAGATTGCATATTCCGTTTGGTTTTTTGTAAATCCTAACACTCTTGGTCCGAAACCAAAGGAAAATTTATATACCCTTACTCCAGAGGCTTTCGCAGCAATAAAATGACCTAACTCATGAAAAAATATTAATACACTGAAAACAAATATAAAGGCAACTATAGTTAACATTTTTACTCCAAATTAAATTAGTCGTTATTGACAAAAACTAGCATATAGCGTTTAGCGTATAGTATCAAGTATCCAGTACCGTGTGAAAAAAATCAGTTTTTAGTTATACAAAAATTTAAAGCTCTCTCCCTGGCCCAATAGTCAGCATCCAAGATATCATTAATATTGGGATTATATTTTGGTTTGTGCTCCTTCATCGTATTTTGAATAATTAGAGGAATTGCGGAAAAGCTTATTTTGCTATTTAAAAA
>DASRME010000041.1:0-5155 GCA_035648095.1 Atribacterota bacterium
CGTGCACCTACCTCTGATGCACCTCCCCAAGCGATACTAAGACAGTTTGCTCCAATCAGGTTTATCTGCGGCACCCAAAGAGATTTGCTTACCGCTGCTTCCTTCCAGATCTGACGGAGTTCACAATTCTTTGCTGCACAGGGCCCAATCTTCATCGCCACTTATCTTAGTCAGCCTTAAAAAGATAAAACCTCGAGTAGGGATTCAACCCTGCTATAGCGGATTGCAGGTTACAGGGCACCGCTATCTCCCCATCTAGCACGACCACTTACCGTAATCCTAAAATATTTGCTTAAAAAATCATTTTAAAAACTGGCGGAGAGGGCGGGATTCGAACCCGCGTGACAGCTTTTGGCCGCCTAATCGCTCTCCAAGCGATCCCGTTATGACCACTTCGGTACCTCTCCTTTATCTTTGTCTGACTAATAGATAATACCCTTTATAACCATTAGTGTCAAAAATATTTTGCTTTTAAGCTTCCTGAGTATTTCACTAAATCTTGATCTAATATTTCTATCATTTTAAAAACTGGCGGAGAGGGCGGGATTCGAACCCGCGAGACAGGGACTACCTGCCTACTCGATTTCGAGTCGAGCGCTTTCAGCCAAGCTCAGCCACCTCTCCTTTTTCGTTAATTGGTTAATTAGTTATCTAGTTAAGAAACTAATACTAAACTAATTAACCAGCTACCCAAGTAACCAACTAACGTTTGGAATCAACGTCTTTCCTGAAAGAATTTTTGTAAAATTATACTACATTCCTTTTTTAAAACTCCGCCTACTACTTCTATCTGATGATTAAATCTCTTGTCCTGTACGATGTTAATGATGCTGCCTGCCGCTCCTGCTTTAGGATCAGGGGTCCCGAATATTAATTTTTTAATTCTTGCCAGCAGCATAGCGTAAGCACACATCGGACAAGGTTCCAAAGTAACGTAAAGGTCAACACCTTCCAAATGCCAGCTTCCTAAGTGTTTAGCAGCTTGTTGTAGAGTTAAGATTTCAGCATGAGCAATAGGGTCCTGTAATTCTTCTTTTCGGTTATAAGCCCGGGCAATTATCTCATTTTGATATATGGCTACTGCCCCTACCGGCACTTCTTTATGCGAATAAGCGATTTCCGCTTCTTTCAGGGCTTCTTGCATCAAGTCAATATCTTTATTATTATTTTTTGGCATATTTTTTATGAAGACTTTCCAGAAGTATTGATATTGGTGCGCCCGGAGGGACTCGAACCCCCAATCTACTGATCCGTAGTCAGTTGCTTTATCCATTTGAGCCACGGGCGCATTAATTAAATAAAAGTTCCCTATTGATTTTATTATAATTTAAATTCTTAGTCAAATTTATTAAAAGAAAATATCGAGATACTGGCAAAACAAATTTTATTAATTGAAATATTAGTTTAATTTTGTTATATTTAGAAAGCAAGTCTTTGATTAATTTTATTAAAATATAAGGGTGAAAAGGATTTATATTTTAGATGATAAAAAAATTACGAGACCTAAAAGATAAAAGAATTACCATCATGGGATTAGGGTTAAATCAAGGTGGCTTGGGAGTTGCCCGGTTTTTAGCAAAAGCAGGTGCCAATATTTTAATTACAGATTTAAAAACTGATGAAGAGCTTGGACCTTCTTTAAAAAAATTAAAAGGTTTCGATGTTAAATATGCCCTGGGCCAACATCGGGAGGAAGATTTTATCAATACAGATTTGGTCATTCAAAACCCGGCTGTTCCCCATAATTCAAGATATTTAAAAATTGCCCGGAAACATAAAATTCCTATTAAAACCGATTTGGACCTTTTCTTTCAGCTTTGTCCTTCTAAAAATATCATTGCCGTTGCCGGAACTAAAGGGAAAAGCACGGTATCTCAACTTATCTATCATATTTTTAAAGGTGCTCAAAAAGATACAATTTTAGCCGGTAATATCGGCATCTCTGTTTTAGATATTTTAGAGAAAATCACCCCTCAAACCTGGCTAATTTTAGAAATATCCACCTGGCAGATGGAAGGAATAAAAGACCATAAATTTAGACCTCAAACCGCAGTTTTAACTAATATCCTGCCCGACCATTTAGATCGCTATCTCCACTTTAAAGAATATGCCCGGTCGGAAAAATTGATCTTCAAGCACCAAAACCAAAATGATAATCTAGTAGTAAATTATGATAATGAAGAGACTATTAAAATTAAAGAAGAAACCGGTGTGCCGATTTACTGGTTCAGCGCGAAAGAAAAAATAGAACCAGGATGTTATTTAGAAAATGATGAATTGGTCTTCCAATCAGAAGAACGTAAAATAGCCTTTGCTAAAATTTCTGATCTCACTCTACCCGGATTACATAATTTAGAAAATATTTTAGCTGCAAGCACAGTAGGTTTTATACATAATATCCCAGGTGAAATTATTCTAAAAACCCTTAAAAATTTTCCCGGAATTCCTTATAGATTAGAATTTATCGGGGAATTTAGAGAAATTAAATTTTATAATGATAGCTGTGCCACCACTCCGGAAGCAACTTTAGCCGCTCTAGGATCTTTTCCCAAACAACCTATTATCTTAATTCTTGGTGGTAAAGATAAAAAATTAAATTATGAAAATTTTGGGATAGCCATCGGAAAAAATAAAGAAATTAAAAAGATTATCCTCCTGCAGCATCCCGCTTATGACGCCTCCCAAAAGTTACTTTCTATCCTAAAAAAACATCTTGATTCAGAAAATATTATCCAAACATCCAATCTTGAAGTGGGGGTCGAAATAGCCCTGCAGCAAGCCCAAAAAAATGACCTTATTCTTCTTTCCCCTGCAGCAGCCAGTTTTGGAATGTTTAAAAATGAATTTGACCGGGGAGACCAATTTAATAAAATAGTAAAAAACCTCAAATAATCTATTTGCTATAATTTAATTTCTATAAGATTAGAATAAATTAACATTCACCATACCTAAAAGAAAGAACACTGCAATCATTAAGGGCTGATGAAGTAAATAAATTAATAAAGAGTGTTTCCCTAAAAAACATAACAATTTTATCCCTGAAAGGGAAGAAAGCTCAACAAGTTGAAATTTCCGAGAGTAATCTGGATAGAATATGTTGCCAAAAAATATCCCAATTAAAACCACTCCAAACCAGGGTAAAAGGGGGAAATAGTCAACTGAATAAAATTGAGCTGGCCTAAACCCCAACCAGGATAAATAGGAAAAATTAAAAATAAAACCTTTTAAATATGCCCCTAAAATTATACAAAATAAACCAAAAAATAGGTTCCAACAATGGAGTTTCAGAAAAGGATAAGCTAATATAATGGAAATTCCGATAAGATGAAGTATACCAAAAATGATCAAACCTTCTCGCAAAAAAATCCAGGTTATAAAAGTAATAAGCAAACCCCAGGAGAACACCTTTAAACCTCTGCGGAGAGATTTTAAAAACAATCTCGTTTCTTTGGTAGCACCGGAAGAAAAACGTTTTGTCCTGGAGAAACTTATGCTAAGAGATACCCCTACTAAAAAAATAAATATTGTGGCAGTTGTCCGCGCAAAATACATCCAAAAACCAGAATATACATTGACATTAACATGAGCAAAATAGTGCAGATTATAAAGTAAGTGATAAAGTACCATCATTATTATGGCAATTCCCCGCAGAAAGTCTATTTCCCAGAATCGTTGTGCTATTTTTTTTTCTTCCATAAAGTCCCACCTGAAAGATAAGGGCTAACCTTTATTATCTTCCACTTTCATTTTACTTATAACCTAATCTTAATTATCTACCAAAATTCCAGGGTTTATCCTACTCCTATTTCTTTCAGATTAATTATCCAAGATAGAGTTATTTTGGATTTTAAAATTAAATTTTAGCTACTCTACTAATTCCAGGGCAACTTCTACCATCGGGTTAAAGGTCTTTTGTCGTTCTTCTGATGTGGTTTCTTCTCTGGTTACTAAACTATCAGAAACAGTTAAAATCGAAAGAGCATTAACCTTAAACTTTGCTGCCAGGGTATATAAGGCAACTGTCTCCATCTCCACCGCTAACACTCCATAATTTGCCCAATGCTTCCAGGAGTTAAGGTCATCATGATAAAAAGTATCGGTAGTTAAAACACTCCCTACTTTTACCGGAATATTTTTCTCTAAGGCAATATCATAAGCCTTTTTTAAAAGGTCAAAATTTGCAGTAGAAGCATAATCTTTACCATTAAAGCGTATTCTATTTATATGTGAATCCGTCGACGCACTCATAGCCAAGATAATATCTCTTATTTTTATATCTGGCTGCATAGAGCCACAGCTTCCGATTCGGATTATATTTTTAGCTTTATAACTTGTAATAAGTTCATTTAAATAGATCGATATAGAAGGTACTCCCATACCTGTACCTTGAATTGAAACTCTTTTTCCTTTATAGGTTCCGCTATAGCCATACATACCACGTATTTCATTATAACAGGTAGTATTGGTAAGGAAGTGTTCCGCTATATATTTCGCTCTTAAGGGGTCACCTGGTAGTAAAACTGTCCTGGCAATCTCCCCTTCTCTTGCTCCGATATGAATACTCATAGTCATTACCCCTCCTATTTGAATAGATTAAGCTATAATTAATTTTTAATTTAACTCTTTATTCGTTAAATTCTATTATACATTTCTCAATGTATTGCCTAAACTTTTTACTATTCATCCGGTCGTGCCTGGCATCGTAAGTCACGTGATTTTTGTTATAAGGAGAACTTTTTGCGAATATAACGAAGGAACCTGTAAAATATCTGGAGACTACCCTTGCATTTTTAGGAAGTAGAACCCTAACGCCTTTTTCATTATATCCCAGATAACCTTTTTCCCATATTTCTTTTTCCGTATAATGACCGGGTTCTAATTCGGTTACCTTCTCTTTTATAAAAGATGAGCTAATCATGGAGTTAATCGGTTTTAAACTAGCAGTTTTTAAGCGAAAATAAGCCCAGCATACATTGTTGGAAAAATAATCAAATTCCAATGCTTTCGGTTTAATAATCCTTATTGAATTTGGGGTGCTTAATTCTATACAACCTTTCTCTTTTGATTTTTTTGCACCCGTCAAATCATGGCCTCCACCTGCGGGAAATAGAGTATGATTTAAATTATCTACAGAACTTAACTTATTAAGAATAGA
>DASRME010000042.1:0-2715 GCA_035648095.1 Atribacterota bacterium
TTCTTTTTCATTTTCTTCAACACCCCCTTAGAATTTTTCCTGCAATCTTTTTTTATTTGCTTTTTCTAATCTTTTCTTGAATTTGTCAAGCTTCTGTGACCTATCGCCTCGTTCTTTATAAACAACATTCTCGAATACCCAAACAGCTTTTTTCAATACTCGGATCTCATCATCTAATAATCCTTTTTTACTATAAATTATAGCTAGTCTTGTATATGGATGACTGCCATCAAATTCTTCTTCAATATTTTTTTCATATAATTTAATAGCCTTATCTATTTTGCCTTCCTTTTCTAATTTAATTCCTTTTAAATTACGATTAACCCAATTATTCTCTTTCATATTAAAAATACCCCCCTTATTTTTAACAACCTTTTTCTGCTTCCCTATAATGTTTTTTTAATTACTATATGTTTTTAATCCTTCCGGACCTAATCCACTCTTTTATTATTTCTCTTCTCTTTTCTTCCAGGACAACATCGAGCATTTTCGATGTTTTTCCTTTAATTCTTTCCTTGTTTAACTGCACTTTCCAAAAATCTGGCAGCCTGTTTTCTGTTTCTTTTTTTATCTCTTCCTGCTGTAAATGATCAAGCGAATTATAAATTTGTTCTATCTTTTTAATCTCTTCCTGCCTCTTTTTATTTTTCTAGTTTCTTTAGGGCTGTATTCGATTTAACAAGTAGATAAATTGTTAGCAGGAATGTTCCTATCCCAAGAGCAAACCAACTTAACACTATTATGAAAATTCCTATAATTAAGGATAGAATAATATTTTTCGACATTACATTATATAGTCTTCCACAAAAAATAGCGTGAATTGTAAGAGGCAAAAAACCAAATATTGTACTATAATCTGTATTATTCATAATTTTATATCCTACTATTCTATATAAAAACGTCGAGCCAAAAAGACAAATTACAAGTATAATAAATGTAACAATTACTACTTTTCGAGCATCCGATAAAATTGACTGTTCTGATTTTAAAAATTTGTTATTCTCCATTTTTAAAGTCTCCCTTATTAAAAATACAGATTATTAGTATGTTTTAATGCTAATAGGTTTATAAAGAAAAATATTTTATGTCTCGTTATTTATATTTATTTATATGTTTAATTCTTCCGGAATCAATCCACTCTTTTATTATTTCTCTTCTCTTTTCTTCCAGGACAACCCAAAAGTTACCGGACTATTATCTTGGTACGCCTTCCCTATTTATTTAATTTAAAATCATAAATAATAATTATCTAAGAGAACGGGATATGTTGTCCCTATTCTATTTACCTAGGTGCTTTAAAATCTGGCCAATCTAAGGGCTTATATTTTACAAAAAAGGGCTTAGAGTTCATGAAGCTTCCATAAATTGAAGATACTTCTTTCTCAATTTGAGTAAATTCTTTCTTATTCTTGTCAATCAGTTTTTTTAAATGTTCTATTTGTGTAGATAAAATACCATATTTAGCCAAAACTAAACTTTCCGAACTCCCTTCAATTACCCTCCTTAATCTATTCATTACATCAAAAATATAAAGGATAAATTCATTAGAATTAATAATATCACTCTGGTTTAAAATAATCTTTTTCCCAAATAAACCTAAATTTTCAATAGAGAATTCATCTAAAATATTTTTATTTGCTAATTCAAGCAATATCTCACAATATAGCATCAATATCTGATTAGAAAAATCAATATTTTTCTTTACAATATTAAATATTTTTTCAGAATGAAAAGAATATATTAAAATATCAATATCATACAACCCTCTGCTAATCATTTTGAAAATTAAATATTTATAAATCTCATAACATTGTTCAACTATATTTTTTCTTCTTAATTTTGGAATACTATTCTCTTCAATTACCTCATAAATAACATCAATAATTTTATTTAATCCTTCTTTCGCAAAAGTCTCCGTCCGGATTTCTATTGCTCTATTAGTAACACCAAACAACATCTGCATTTGATTTTTCGCAGGATTAACATCGGAATCATTCTCTTGTTTTTTTGAAAAACTAATTATATTATCTTTAATTCCGTAAAGAAAAACAGGAAATCTAATAGGTAATACATTATTTGATTCAATAATTAATAGTAGTATCTCTTTTAAAGTATGATCTAGTTCTTTTATACTCTCTCCTATTATGTTTTTATCAATACAATATAAATAAATTGGAAATAAAGAATTCAAAACTGTTAGTAGTATCGATTTTTCATATTCTTTTATTGCAACTTGGGCAGTATTAACATGTATTCCCCTAAAAAACTTAAAGATTCTTTCTATTTCTTCTGGATTTTTTGATTCTTCTAATAAATCAAATATCTTTATTCTTAATTTCCTATAAAAAGTTATGATAGCCAACCCATCCTTCCTCTTTACAGCATTTATAAACATCTCTTCCAAAAAAAGATGAGGGTTTTTGTCTTTATTAAAATAATCTTTTCCTAACAGCAAATCACTAGAATATTTTTCCGAATAATCTAATATGTTATTATATTTTAAATTTGAAATTACTTCTTCTGTTTTATTATTTGAATAGTTAGAAGTAAGGATTAATTTTATAAAAAAGTACAAAAATGAAATGCACATTAAAAAAAGAAAAAAAGAAAGATAATACAAATTAACAATTTTATTTGAATGGTAATTTTGCCTTATAAAAGTAAGTGAAGTATAAGAAATTAATATCGTAGATAGATAAGTTACAAACAATAAAC
>DASRME010000043.1:0-4003 GCA_035648095.1 Atribacterota bacterium
AGTATTATGATTAACTATGATGAAAAATATCCACAGTATTTTTTTAAAAAAAATAAAGGTTACGGTACGGAAGAACATCTTAAAGCGCTCGTTAAATATGGCCCATCAGAAATACATAGAAAAACTTTTAAAAGAGTCATGTGATGTAGATCAAAAATAACAAAGTATTTATATTAAGAAAATAGATGATTATTAAAGATGAATAACATAAAGATAGGAAAATATGGCGAAGACCTAGCTTCTAAATATTTAGAAACTAAAGGTTACAAAATTAAAGAAAGAAATTACCGTACTTTTTTAGGGGAAATAGATATTGTCTGTGAATATAAGGGGAATATTATCTTTGTGGAAGTAAAAACCAGGCGCTCTGAGAAGTTTGGATATCCCGAAGAAGCTATCAACTTTAATAAACAGCAAAAAATAATTAAAAATGCTTTATGTTATCTGTCTAAATACCATCTTTGGGACAAAAATTGTTCTTTTGATGTCATTTTAATCAGTATCTCTAAAAATCGAGATTTAAAAAAAATAGAACATGTTAGGAATGCTTTTTGCCTTGATAGTAACCAAGCCTTTTAAGACAGTATCGAGTATATAGTAAAGAAAAAATGTATAGCGAAAAACAAAAAGCGCAAAACGTAAAACCATAACTCAAAATTTAAAATTTAAATATATTGTTTTATATATTGATTTTCATCTTTCTTAGTCTCGCATGCTATATAGCAAAAATGAAAAGATAAAGAAGCAAAAACAGAATTTCTGAATTCTGATTTTCTTAACGCGATACGCGATACTCGATACTATCCACAATAAAAGTAGGTGTTTTTTTGTTATCAAAACTATATAGTGCGGCTATATTAGGAGTAGAAGCTTTTATGGTAGAGGTTGAGGTTGATGTTCATCCAGGATTGCCTTCGTTCAATATTGTAGGATTACCCGATACAGCTGTTCAGGAATCTCGAGAAAGAGTTAGAGCTGCTATAAAAAATTCTGAATTCGAATTTCCCATGCAAAGAATTACCGTAAATCTTGCTCCAGCAGATATCAAAAAAGAAGGTCCTATTTTTGATCTATCCATTGCTCTAGCTATTTTGGTTGCCAGCAAACAAGTCAAGCCGGATCTGTTAAATGAATATCTGATTCTGGGTGAATTGTCTTTAGATGGCAGCGTAAAACCGGTAAGTGGGGTACTTCCTATTGCTTTGATGGCAAAAAAAATAGATAAAAAAAAATTACTTACACCTAAAGCAAACGCTAAAGAAGCAGGAATAATTAAAGAATTGAAAGTATTCCCCATCAATTCACTTGGTGAAGTCATTGAATTTTTGAATAATAGAATATCTATAGAACCGGTATCAGTAGATTTAGAAGATATTTTTAAACTAAGTAAAAATAATCAAATAGATTTTTCTGAGATAAAAGGACAGGAACATGCTAAAAGGGCTTTGGAAGTGGCTGCAGCTGGAAGTCATAATGTTATAATGATTGGGCCGCCAGGCTCCGGAAAAACTATGCTGGCACGCAGGCTTTCAACTATCCTTCCTTCTTTAACATTAGAAGAATCTATCGAAATTACTAAATTATACAGTATTGCCAATTTACTTCCGCCAGAAATGCCTTTAATTACAGAGAGACCGTTTAGGGCGCCGCATCATACGATAAGTAATATTGGATTAATCGGAGGAGGTAGAATGCCTAAACCGGGAGAAATTAGCTTGGCGCATAATGGTGTACTATTCTTAGATGAATTGCCAGAATTTTCCCGAAGTGCCTTAGAATCTCTACGTCAACCTCTGGAAGATGGGATAGTTACTATTTCCCGTTCCTTAAGTTCTGTTAGTTATATATCTTCTTTTATGTTGATAGCGTCTTTAAATCCATGCCCTTGTGGTTTTTACGGTGATCCGGTTAAGGTTTGTACTTGTAGCTCTTCTCAAATTGTTAAATATCGTTCAAAAATATCGGGGCCGTTATTAGATCGAATTGACATTCATATTGAAGTCCCTCGTATAAATTGTCGAGAAGTGATGGAGAAAGATAGCTTAGAAAACTCTTTTGTTATAAGGGAAAGAGTAGAGACAGCAAGAAAAACACAGAGGGAAAGATATGACGAAGACAGTATGTTTTGTAATGCCCAAATGAACAAAAGACAAATTAAAAAATATTGTAACATTGATGACAATGCTAAAAATTTACTTTATAAAGCCATAGAAAAGTTAAATTTAAGTGCACGAGCTTATGATCGGATACTAAAGGTAGCCCGAACTATAGCTGATTTGGAGCAATCAAGGGAGATAGAAATTTCTCATATATCCGAAGCTATTCAATATAGAAGCCTTGATCGTAAATTATGGTTATATTAATAATGACCAGCGTTTTTAAAATGCAAAATAATTTATATAAATGGATGGTGTTATAATTATGATAAGAAAATTGGCTTCATCAATCTTAGATGTCGATTTTACCTGTTTAGAAAGAGAACTAAGAAAGATAGAAAGCGGAGGGGTAGACTTACTTCATTTAGACATTATGGATGGAAATTTTGTACCGAATATTTCCTTTGGCCCTAAGATAGTAGAATCAATTAAAAGGATAACCTCTCTTCCCTTGGAAGTTCATCTGATGATAGAAAAACCGGAGAATCATATCAAATCATTTATTAATGCAGGCGGAGATATTATTATTGTACATTATGAAACTTCTAAACATCTTGACAGACTTATCCAAAACATTAATGATGCTGATGTAAAATCCGGTATTGCTCTAAATCCGGCGACACCTCTCGGTGTTATTGAATATTTAATTAGTAAAATAGATTTCTTATTATTAATGACAGTTAATCCGGGTTTTGGCGGGCAAAAATTCATTCCGGAGATGATTGATAAAATAAAAAAAGCGAGAAAAATAATAGATAATCAAAAAAAACCAATAAGTTTGGAAGTTGATGGCGGAATAAATTTAGATAATATTTCTGAAGTGATTAAAGCGGGAGTAGAAATAATTGTGATTGGTCAATTAATATCTAAAAGTGCAAATCCTGAAATAACCATAAAGAAAATAAAAAACATTATGAATCAATAACCGCTTTTACGGTTTAGGAAATTTAAGCTCATTACTTATTACTTGTTACTGCGTATTTTACACAAGATG
Organism: Atribacterota bacterium; assembly: GCA_035648095.1. GTDB lineage: Bacteria > Atribacterota > Phoenicimicrobiia > Phoenicimicrobiales > Phoenicimicrobiaceae > Sediminicultor. Next base: position 3,151 of record DASRME010000043.1, read on the forward strand.
GGAGTATCTGTTTTGAAAAAACCTATTGTTGCTATTATCGGAAGAGTAAATGTCGGGAAATCAACCTTATTTAATAGAATTATTAAGAAAAAAACTGCTATTGTGGAAAACGAACCTGGGATTACCAGAGATAGGATATATGCAGAATGTGAGTGGAAAGGGCATCCATTTATTTTGGTAGATACCGGAGGTGTGGATTTTATAAAAAAGGAAGATATTCAGAAAAAAATAGATGTTCAGATTGAATTAGCTATTGAAGAAGCAGACTTAATTATATTATTGGTCGATATCAAAGAGGGAATAAACCCGGATGATTTTAAAGTAGCTAAAACTATTAGAGAAAAAGAAAAACCAAGTATCCTGGTAGCTAATAAAGGAGATGTAAGGGGAAGTGAATTAAAATTATATGAGTTTTACGAATTAGGGTTTGGAGATCCCTATATCATTTCCGCTGAGCACGGATTAAATATTGATGATTTATTAGATGGAATAGTGTCTAATCTTACAAAAGTAGAATTGGAACCGGAGGAAGAAGAGGGAAACATTATAAAAGTTTCAATTATTGGGAAACCCAATGTAGGAAAATCAAGTTTATTAAATTATATTTTAGGAGAAGATAGAATCATAGTGAGTGAATATCCGGGTACTACCCGAGATGCCATTGAAATAAATTTTAAACATGATTCATTAAAATTATTATTTATCGATACGGCAGGGTTGAGAGACAAGGCGAAAGCAAAAGAAGATATTGAATATTACAGTACATTAAGAACTTTTAAAGCGATACAAAATTCAGATATATCATTATTAATATTGGACTCTACACAGGGAGTAAGTGTGCAGGATAAAAAAA
>DASRME010000044.1:0-2079 GCA_035648095.1 Atribacterota bacterium
ATTCGATTTATTTGTTTGCTTGCTTACCAGTAAAATCTACTCAAAGCTTGAAAATTATCTATTTTTTCTTTCATTCTTTTCTTCGACTATATACTATATACTACATACTATATACTAATTTTTTTAGGGCCAATTGCCAACTTCTTTTTTTATTATACCCTTTCTCAGCCAGAAAGAAATAATCATTTTTTCTATATTACGATGAAGGAATGTCCCTATAGAGTCTTTTTTAGCGATAGGAACAACTAAAATAGTAAGGAGCTTTAATCTGTTTCCGCCCAAAATATCGGTAAATATTTGGTCTCCTATTACCACGGTCTCAGCTTTTTTTGTATCTAAAATTTTAAGGCCATTATTGAAGGCTATACTAAAAGGTTTAAAATATTTTGAATGATAAGGAATATTAAATATTTTTGAAAATTCCGCAACTCTTTTGGAGTTCGTGTTGGATACGATACATATTTTTAATCCTAATTTTTTTACTTCTTTAACCCAATCAATCATTTTTTGACTAACTTCTTTCTTCCCCCAAGCTACCAAAGTGTTATCCAGATCCACAATGATACCTTTTATATTTTTTATTTTTTTTAGTTTCATTAAATCTATGTTATAAACTGAATTAACATAAACTTTTGGTCTTAATATTTCAAACAATTTTTCTCTCCTGTGTAGTCGTTAGTACGGAAATATGTATTTATTGTTTTTATTTGTATTGTAAGGGCACAATGAATTGTGCCCTTCTTTCTTTGTATTTTTCCATTTACTTTGGGCACGATGCATCGTGCCCCTACCTTTAACTGTATTTCATTTACTATATACTGAATATTGTCTTTTAGGTTCTTGATTTTATTTTGCTAACTATTATATCAATTGCTACATCGTTTAGCCCACCCTGGGGGATAACTATATCAGCATACCTTTTTGAGGGTTCAACAAATTGCAGAAACATAGGCTTTACAAGATTTAAATATTGTTCAATGACTGATTCCATTGTTCTTCCTCTCTCTTTTGTATCCCTTACTAATCTTCGGATGAATCTTTCATCTTCGTCTGCATCTACATAAATTTTAATATCTAATAAATTCCTTATCTTTTCCTCTTCCAACACTAAAATGCCTTCTAATATGATAATATCCCGGGGGAAGACTTTTTCTATCTCTTTTTTTCGGGTGTAATCAGTAAATGAATATATAGGTTTTGCAATTTCTTGTCCTCTGATTAATTTTTCTAAATGTTTTATCAACAGTTCACTATCAAATGCGGAAGGATGATCAAAGTTTATTTCCTTCCTTTCTTCTAAGGGAAGGTGACTTAAGTCTATATAATAGGCATCTTGTTGAAGTACCAGCACATTGACTCCCTTTAAACTTTCATAAATTCTGCGGGCAACGGTAGTTTTACCCGAACCGGTGCCACCGGCAATGCCTATTAATAATGGTTTCATCCTCTCACTCCTTAAAAGGTAAACTTTAGTGCCTGGCACCAAAGTTTACCTTTATTATTTTTTATTCATTAAATGCTCCTCATAGGTTCTGGAAAATATATGTCTGCCATTTTCTCCCAATATAAAAAATAAATAATCTCCTTCTGCTGGTTCAAGAGCTGCCATAATTGAATCGAGGCCGGGATTGCAGATTGGACCGGGAGGAAGACCTTTATAAAGATAAGTGTTGTAGGGAGAATCTATTTTTAAATCGTTTTCATCTAATCTTTCTTTCGGTTCCCCTAAAATATACTGAATAGTAGCACATGATTGTAATTTCATGCCTATTTTTAAACGATTATAGAAAACAGATGATACTTTATTTTTTTCATCGCTAAATTTAGCTTCCTTCTCGATAATTGAAGCCAAAATAATAATTTTTTCCAGAGGAAATCCTATTTCTTCAGCTCTATCTGTAAATTTATTTTCTATGGCTATTTGATTAAAATTGGATAACATTGTTTTGACCATCTTTTCTGCTCCATATCTTTTAGGTACTTCATAGGTGTCAGGGAATAAGTAACCTTCCGAAGTTTTTTCGCTATCTTTAATTAATTTTAAAAAAGCTTCTTTTTCTGCGACCTCTTTTTTATCCA
>DASRME010000045.1:0-8286 GCA_035648095.1 Atribacterota bacterium
TACGGTCAGTTTTGAAGAATATAGTTACAGCAAAGGCTTAAGAAATATTCAAGATATTAGCAGGGCTTTAGATTTGAAACTAAAGATTGTTCAGGGGAAAAGAGAACAGGAAAGAGTTTTAAAGAAGGGCCCGGCCTGTAATAAATGTACCAGGGTAGCTAAGTTGGGAAAGGTAAAAAAAGAAGCATCGGGAAGACTGGTACTGACCGGTTCAAACCAGAGTGATACCTGGGGGAAGAGGGGTTTAAAACTATATGATGATTTTTATGCTCCACTTTTAGAGTTGAATAAGGAGGAAATCCGAAAAATTGCTGATTATTTTAGCATAAAAATCTTACAGATAGGGGAAAGTAAATTTAGAGAAGGTTGCAAGTTAAAACATCTGCTTAAACCTTTAGCGACCCCTCATTATCATGGTAGGGCAGCAGCAGAAGCTAACGAATTATTGTTGAGTATATTAGAAGAAGAGGCATATAATTCAGTTTTGGCTAATGTGAAGATTATTGGTCCCTTAAATATGAATATGGGGCTAGTCAATGTATTTCCCTTGCCTGGAAAAAAATTGAAGGAAAAAATTATAGAAGAGTTAAAAAAAGTGAAAGTCTTAGAGCAAGTTGAATTTTTAGATAAGCCAATTAAATTAATTGTTAAGGCCAATAAGGGGCAATTTGATAATCAACATTCCCGATATTGGTTAGAAAAGGGGAGGCTGCAGCCTGATTTTTCTGTTCCCATAGAAGTGGAATGGTTATTGACTACCAATAAGAGCCTGTCCACTTTTCAAGTTATTGATTATCAAATAATTGGATAGTATAATAAATTCGTATCTCGTATCTCGTGAATGGTATATCGTATTATCTAAAACGAAAACGAATAATTAAAAATCTATATGTTGATACTAACGATTAATTCAATTGGTAAATTGGTAAATTGGCCAATTGGAAAATTAGAAAATTAATTCAAGGAGGAATTAAGAAAATGCCTAATCAAAATTTGTCTGAGTTTGATATCCAGGAAGCAATAAAGGATGTAACAAATTTAATGGGGATTGCAGCCCGTACAGCACCAAAATCTGCAGGTAACGACTTTGTAGTGGTTAAAGCAATTTATGGAGAAGATGTAATTAAGTTAGCCAAAGAAATGGTCAGTTATGGTGAGGAGACGGGTAAGAAAAACTTCGACCGTGATGGTGCCAATGTTAAAAATTCCCTGGCTGTTTTATTGATAGGAATAAAAGATGCTGCCTCATTAGGCTTGAATTGTGGTGCCTGCGGGTATGACCAGTGTGCGCTCCGAATTTCCCATATGGGAAGTGAATTTGATGGACCTCAATGTGCTTTTAGAGTTTTAGACATGGGAATTGCTATTGGATCAGCGGTTAAAACTGCCGGAATAATGAATGTAGACAATCGAATTATGTATCGTGCCGGAGTGGTTGCCAAAAAAATAGGTTTAATAGATGCGGATTTTGTAATGGGCATTCCCTTATCAGTAACTGGTAAAAGTATTTACTTTGACCGATAAGCCTAATTAAATTGCTGTTTATTTTAAAAGAACGCGAAATTTAGTGACTGCGAAAAAAATGCACAGTATTTTAATGGAAAAATGAGAAAAATTAACATTTTTTAATAAAAATACCTGACGTTCATCAAGTAAATATAAAAAAAATATAAAATATTTTTAGCAAAAGAATTCAGAAAGTCTTTATTTATCACAATTTTCAGCAAGAATATTTTGTAAAAATAAAAAAAATAAAAAAAATATCAAAGTTGGCACAGTAATTGCTTCTATTATTGGTTAGGAAATAAAAAATAAAAAGGAGGTGAATATAGATGAAAAAGAAACTGGTTATCCTAACCTTGATTGTAGCAATAACCGTGGTGTTTTTGTGTCTTGCTCAATCTATTTATGCTCAAGAAAATAAACCCTTGATGAAACAGAAGATGCTACCGTATAAAAGTGGCGAATCTAGAGAAATGATGGATAAAAGACTAAAAGATAGCCCTGATATGCAGATGGGAGAGTTTATTAAATCTTTAAATCTATCCGAAGAACAGGTAATAGAAATTAAGAGAGTTTTATTAGATTTTCAAAAAAACACCCTTGAACTTAGGAATAGTCTTCAGATAAAAGAGCTTGAAGTTAAGGCATTATTGTTACAGCCGCTTACTGAAATGACAAAGATTAAAGCAAAATATGAAGAAATTGCTGGGTTGCAGGTTGAAATCAAGGTTAAAACAATTGAAAGATATTTGGAGATTAAAGGATTGTTAACTCCTGAACAGCAAGAAAAATTACCCTTAGGCATTCCTTCCCAAATATTTTCTTACCAAAAAATGGGCATGGGTACGGGTAGAATGATGAATAGTTTTTGTTGGTAAATTTGGTAAATATTAGAGTAGATTAAAAAAAAGAGGAAAATTAATTTTCCTCTTGACAACTTATTTTTATAGTGAGGAGAAAATATAAAATGATAAAAATGAAATTAGTGAAATTAAATAGAAATATGATTCTTGCCACAGCTTTAGTCTTTCTTCTTTGTTTAAGCTGGGTAGGTAGTGTAAGTGCAGAAGCCGAACAAACTAATTCTTATTTGGCTCTAGAATCTTTTAGTAATAGTATTGCAGATATTGCAGAAAAAAATGGTCCAGCAGTAGTGAATATAGATACAGTAAGAATGTTAGAAACTCAAAATCCTTTTTTCAATGATCCTACATTCGGACGTTTTTTTGGAGACCAATTTAATGAGAATACCAGAGCAATTCCTCAAAGAGGTACTGGCTCAGGGTTTATTATTAACCAAGAAGGATATATCATTACCAATGAGCATGTAGTCCACAATGCTGATAATATAAAAGTTACTCTTTCTGATGGGAGAGAATTTACCGGAGAAGTAATTGGTTCAGATGTAACTTCAGATATGGCAATTGTAAAGATAAAAGCAGATAATTTACCTCTGGTTGCTTTGGGTGATTCAGATACATTAAGAGTAGGAGAAATTGTAGTCGCCATTGGTAATCCTTATGGGCTTCAACAAACTGTAACTATGGGTGTAGTTAGTGCTAAGGACCGTTCTATTCCTGTAGGCACAGATGGACATGTATATAAAGATTTTATTCAAACTGATGCGGCTATAAATCCTGGGAATAGTGGTGGTCCGTTACTCAATACCAAAGGAGAAGTTGTGGGAATAAACACAGCGATTATTCCTTTTGCTCAGGGTATTGGGTTTGCTATTCCTATTAATATAGCCAAGAAAAATATAGATGATTTAATTAATTTTGGCAAAGTACTAAGATCATGGTTAGGCGTTTACATCCAAGAAGTTACGCCAGAAATTGCCAAACAATTTAACCAAACGGAAGCTATGGGTGTTTTAGTAGGAGATGTGGTTAAAAATAGCCCAGCAGAAGCAGCCGGGATAAAAACAGGGGATATAATTAAGAAAGTGAATAATGAAGAGGTAAATTCTCCTGAAGAACTTCAAAATAAAATAGGAAATATAGAGATTGGGAAAGAAGTAAATATCGAAATTGTGCGAAATAGTGAAACAATTTCCTTTGTAGTAAAAATAGGTGAGATGCCTACTGTGGAAGTAGAAGGTAGTGAATCTCCTAAAGAAAAGGTATTTTCAGTACAAACTGGATTAAAAGTGGAGTCAGTTACTACGGAAATTGCTAAGGAATCTGGATTACCCTGGGTAAAAGGGTTGGTCATTACTGAAGTAGTCCCGGGAAGTTCGGCGGATGATAAGGGTTTACAGCCAAAGGACATAGTATTAGAGGCAAACCGAACAGAAGTATCTTCTATCGAGGAATGGGAAAAAGTAATCAACAAATTAGAACCAGGAGATACACTACTGTTATTGGTTTTTCGTAATCAACATACTTATTATGTGCCAATAAAAGTAGATAAGATTGACTAAATAAGTTAGAAGGCAGAAGTCATAAAAAAACTGTAATAAGTGATTTGTAGGGGCACGATGCATCGTGCCCCTAATTGTAGAACAAAGAGCATCCCCCCGTTTCCATGAGGGTAGGCCACCTGTTAAAAAAAAGGATTTTTACGGGAGTTTACCCTCGCGAAAGCGAAATAATGTAGAGATAAGGTTTTGCCGTGGCTTCTTAAATATTTAAAATTTATAAAAAGATGGTTTTTTAAAGTTGAAAAAAGGTAAAGATCATAAAATATTTAAATCATTTCCTTTTCGAGAAAGAAATATTATTTTGGCCTTAATTATTATCTTACTTCTTGTTCTTCTACTTGGTTCTTTAACCTATAATGAAGTACAAAGAGAAAGAAATTACTTATGGGAATTAGCTCGCTCTGAGGGATTAAATATTGCCTTTTCTATCCAGGCTGTTGGTCCTCGGTTTATCTTAAATGAGAATGCTTTAAAAGAAATTTTAGTGCTTTTAAAAAAAGAAGGGGTAAGTTATATCGATATTTGCAACGATAAAGGGGTAATTTTAATCAGCACCGAAGAAGAAAGATGGCAAAATATAATAAACATTTCTAAAATCGGCAAAATTAATTTTATAAATACTGAAGATAAAAAAGGTAATAGAATACTTCAAGTAATAAAACCATTCAATATTGATGTTAACAATCAGTTAGATATTTGGAAAATGTTACCTATCAGAAATAGTTATTTGGTGATAGGAGTAAACTTAGAAGAATATTATAATCGCTTGAGCCAAACCAGAAGAAGAATAATTTTAAATTACAGTATTATAATGGCCCTGGTGTTATTTGGGATTTATGTAATTTTTAAATTACAAGAGACCTATATCGTCAAAAAAACCTTGAATGAAATGAAAGTATATACTTCAAAATTATTAGAGACGATGGATAATGCGGTAATTTCGATAGATAATAAAGGCAATATTAAAACTTTTAACCGTAAGAGTGAAGAAATTTTTGATAAAAAGAAGGAAGAAGTATTAAACAAAGATTGCCAGGAAGTATTGAATTTAAATATTAACGGAAAATGTCTCCTTAAGGAATGTCTTTTAGAGAAAAAAAATATTACTCAGGAAATAATTTTAGAGGAAAAGGGATTGAAGAAAAAAATATTAGACCTGAACACCTCATTTTTAACCGATGAATCCGGAGAAATAACCGGTATGGTAGCGGTGATAAGAGACATAACTGAGATCAAGGATCTAAATGAAGAGGTAGCACGCCATAAAAGATTATCTGCTCTGGGTAAATTATCTGCCGGGATTGCCCATGAAATCAGGAATCCTTTAAGCTCAATCAGAGGATTAGCACAGTTTGTTTATAATTCATTCTCCAAAACTGATGAAAGGAAAGAAGACTTAAATACCATTATTCAGGAAGTAGATAGATTAAATAAATTAGTGGTTCAGGTTTTAGATTTCGCCAAATTGCAAAAACCAAACTTAACCCGTTTTTCTTTAAATGATTTAATAGGAAAGATTACTGAATTGTTTAAATTAGAGACAAAAAATAAGCAGATTAACTTTAGTTCAGAACTTTCTCCGGATATTTCTCAAATTCAAGCCGATGAAGACCAGGTAAGGCAGATTTTAATGAATGTAATTATCAATGCTATTCAGGCTATCCCCAAGAAAGGGGAAATCAAAATTAAAACTGAAAAAACTCTTTTTAAGGGAGAACCAGCTATAAAATTAATGATTGAAGATAGCGGGATTGGTATTCCTGAAAAAGATTTTACTCAAATATTTGACCCCTTCTTTAGCACCAAAGATGAGGGTTCCGGATTGGGTCTTTCTATAGTGTATAAGCTAGTAGAGGCTCATCAGGGAGAGATTAAAGTTGAATCCCAAGAAGGGGAAGGAACAAAGTTTGTTATTTTTCTACCTCAAAAAGGAGGGAAGTAATTTTGCGAAAAATGTTGGTAATCGATGATGAACAAAATATAAGAAAAATGTTAACTCGGGTATTATCTCCGGAGGGATTTATAGTTAAGGAAGCTAATAATGGCTCAGAGGCTCTAAAGAGATTACAGGAAGAAAATTACAGTTTGGTATTATTAGATCTTAAAATGCCTGGTTTAAACGGTATAGAAATATTAAAGAAGATAAGAGAAAATGATTTAAATCTACCGGTTATTATGATGTCGGCTTATGGGAGTATTCCCGAAGCTGTGGAAGCAATGAAATTAGGGGCTTTAGATTATTTAATAAAACCTTTCGATATTGAAGAACTAAAAATTATCATTAATAGGGCAATTAAGCAATATGAATTAGAAGTGGAAAACATCTACTATCGAGAGGAAGAAGAGAAGAGATTTAACTTTGATGAAATAATAGGAAAGAGTAATTCTATAAATAGAGTTCTAGAAATGGTGAAAAACGTATCTCCCACTACTGCTACTGTGCTCATCACCGGTGAAAGTGGTACCGGAAAAGAATTGATAGCCCGAGCAATACACAAAAACAGTCCGCGTAAAAATAGCCCCTTTGTAGTGGTAAATTGTGCAGCTTTCTCTTTAAACCTTTTAGAGAGCGAACTTTTTGGACATGAAAAAGGTTCTTTTACCGGAGCTATTGTTAAAAGGATAGGTCGTTTCGAAATGGCAAATGGAGGCACTATTTTTTTAGATGAAATAGGGGAGATGGACCTCGCTATCCAAATAAAATTACTTAGAGTTTTACAGGAAAGGGAGTTTGAAAGGGTAGGAAGTTCAAGGAGTATTAAAGTTGATGTAAGAATATTATCAGCCACTAATAAAGATTTAAAAAAAGAAGTAGAAGAAAAAAGATTTAGGGAGGATTTATTTTATCGACTAAATGTTTTTAGTGTAGATGTTCCTCCTTTAAGAGAAAGGAAAGAAGACATACCTTTAATTGTGGAGCATCTTATCGCTAAATATAATAAAATATTAAATAAGAAAGTGGAAAAAGTTTCTTTAAAAGCTATGGAACTACTGCTGGATTATGATTATCCCGGTAATATAAGAGAGTTGGAAAATATTATTGAGCGAAGTATGATTATGGCAAGAGACGAAATAATCGATGAGAAATATTTTAGTTTTATAGAACCCGAAAGAAAGTTTGAAAAAAAGGGAACCATAAAAGATGTAGAAAAAGAATTAATTATTAAATATTTAATCCAAAATAAAGGCAATCGTACTCATACGGCTGAACTTTTGGATATAAGCCGCAGAAGCCTGCAAAATAAAATCAAAGAATACCAAATAAATTTATAAGTCAAAAAGTTAACCAAAGGTGCCTGGCATCTTTGGTTAACTTTTTGACTTGACATATTTATTAAAGTATTTTACACTATGGGTATAAAAAATATGCCTTTATCCGAGAGCTTGTATCTTTCATAGGAACAAGACCAGGAGTAAAAAAGTAATAGTATTTCGTCTGGTATCTTATAAGGGAACTAGAACGGAGGTGAAAAAAATGAATAGAGATTCTGCTGCATCAGGATTTAAACTTACTACCCGGCAGCTGGCTATCTCCGGTATGCTGGGGGCAATCGCTATCATCTTAGGAGTAACCAGGTTAGGATTTATCCCTGTTCCTACCCCGGCTGGTCATGCTACCATTATGCATATTCCGGCAATTTTAGGAGGAATACTCGAAGGTCCGATAGTAGGTGCCATGGTAGGATTAATCTTCGGAATTTATAGTTTTTTAAATGCCACTAACCCCATATTTGCTGACCCTTTAATCGCTATTTTACCTAGAATATTGATCGGAGTAACAGCTTATTATTCTTACAAATATCTCTGGAAGAATAGTGCTATTGCGGCGGCTTTAGGAACTCTTACCAATACTATCGGAGTATTGGGACTGGCTACCTTAAGAGGATTTCTTCCGATAAAAGTAAGTGCCAGTATTGCACTAGTTCAAGGTACTCCGGAAGTGGTAGTCGCAATATTATTGATATTTATATTAGTAAAAGCTTTAAAAAGAGCTGGTTATTCTGGTTATTAAAGAGGTTATAAAGCAGGGAAAACCAGGATTTTCTCTGCTTTTTTTACTTTAGTTAAGTTAAATGATTCAGGGGAAAACGGTTTTTTGAATTATTCATGAAAAGAAAAATAAATTCCTGCTTTCGCCTGCCTGTGCAGGTACCTGTCTGCGTGCATACATGCACAGGCAGGCGGCAGACAGGCGGGAATGAAAGAGATAAATCATTTGGGGGAGGGAATATGATGATTTTAGTCATTGATGTAGGTAATACCCATACGGTAATAGGAGTATATAAAGAAGAGAAATTATTAGGCCATTGGAGAATTTCTACTGATCTGAATAAGACAGAGGATGAGTATGGAATGTTAGT
>DASRME010000046.1:0-3236 GCA_035648095.1 Atribacterota bacterium
CTCTCTAATTTACAGCGTTTGCCTATTTTAACATAATTTTCAACAGTTACTCCTCTACCCACAATAGTGTACTCACTGATTGAAGTGTTTTCTCTTATAGACGCTAAATCTGCTATTAGAACATTGTTAGAAATAGAGGAGCCAATATAAATAACTGTATTTGCTCCGATTAGACAGTTATCGCCAATATGGGTAGGAGAAAGATTTTTTTCTTCTTTAAAGATGCTCAAGCTTGCCCTCATAGGATATTTTCCAATAACTGTATTATCATCAATTCTTACATTCTTGCCAATTGTTGTTCCTTTTCTAATTACAACATTATAACCTATACGGCAATTATCACCAATAGTTACCTCGTCTTCGATAATAATATTTTTATCAAGAGCAAGGTTTTTCCCTAATTTTGCTTTATAGCTTATAAAATTTGACATATCTTCTCCACATAAAATATAAATAATAATACTTAAAAGCACTAATAATTTTTTATTTATTTTATTAAAATTTATAAATATATTCTATTAAACTTATAACCTTCTTTTCTTTTCTTTTCTCTACTGCTTTAATCTTTAATTGTAATCAATATCTATTTTATTATAATTCGTAATTCATTAAAGTTATAAGAAATAATTTTCTCTTCCTATCTTTGCTAATGCTTTGGTATCTTTAGGGAAACAACTTCCCCCATATCCTGGTCCGCAATGTAAAAATTTGGGAGATATTCTGCCATCTTTTCCCATAGCGCTGGTAACCACTTGAATATCAGCACCTATCTTTTCACATAAATTAGCTATTTCATTTACGTAACTTATCTTCATAGCCAAAAAGGCATTAGAGGCATATTTTATCATCTCTGCAGTTTCTAAGTTAGTAGTTATAAAAGGAATATCATTTAATTTTAATACCCGATATACTTCTTTCATAATATCTATTGCCTTTTTACTTTCGCTTCCTGTTACTATTCTATCAGGATGCATAAAATCATATAAGGCCTTTCCTTCTCTTAAAAATTCAGGGTTAGAAACTACATCAAATTTATAATTTACCTTTCTATCGTTTAGAATATTCTGAATTATCTCTTTTACTTTCTTACCAGTCCCAATAGGAACGGTAGATTTGTCAACTATTATCTTATATTCATTCATATAGGAAGCAATATCTTTTGCCACTTCAAACACATATTTCAGATCTGCATTACCATCTTCTTTTTCTGGAGTTCCCACAGTTATAAATATCACTTCGCTCTGCCAAACGGCATATTTTATATCAGTGGTAAATTCTATTCTCTTATAATGCCTGTTTCTTTCTATTATTTCTTTTAGTCCCGGTTCATAAATAGGCAATTGTTCCTTATTTAGAATATCAATTTTTCCTTTATCATTATCTACACAAATTATATCATTCCCAAAATCTGCCAGACATACCCAAGTAACTAAACCTACATATCCTGTACCGATTATTGCTATTTTCATATATACCTCCAAATATTAATAAAAAATTTAACAAATTAACTTTTATATTCTAATTCTTTATTAGCATTTCTGTAGTCTATAAAAATTAAAAAATTATTTTCTAAAAAAATTTGTAATTATTAAAGCTTTCCAATGATTACTCTATGCCCCATCCTAACCCATTCCTTTGCTAAGTAATATGGACGGTATTCCATTCCATATTGTGGCGATCCTGCATAGTGGTTAATTAGTAATGTGTTCATTTACACCTCTCCTCAATTACTAATATTGTCCTTTGTAATAATTCTTTCTCAAAATCAAAATGTCTTGTTCCCCCAGGAAGATTTGGGGTTATTGCATTATTACATAATGGTTAACAATCCAAATAGATTTTGCTATCATTATTTATTCTCCCTCATAGCTTCTTTATAGATTTCAGTAATCATTTTAAAATTTTCTTCCCAATTATACTTTTCCAAGACAAATTTTCGTGCGTTAAATGAAAGTTTTCTGCTAAGTTCTTCATCTAATAAGATCTTTTCGATCGCTACAGCTGTAGCTTGAGGATTTCGGGGAGGCACAATAAAGCCTGTCTCTCCATTCTCTAATACTTCAGGAAGACCACCTATATTTGAAACAACAACTGGAATTCCACAAGCCTCCGCTTCCAATACTGCTACACCAAAAGATTCCGATTTAGAAACAGAAACAGAAACAGAAACAGAAAAAGTATTTAGATAATTAGGAACTTCATCATGTTTTATGAAGCCTAAAAACTTTACTCTATCAGCAATTCCAAGCTCACGTGTTAAACTCTTTAGCTTGCTTTCTAAGGAGCCTTTGCCTGCGATATGAAGTTCTAAAGGCAAGTCATGATATTTTTCATGAACAATTTTAAAAGCCCTTATGAGATATTCTATGCCATATTTAGATTCCAATGTTTTTACAGTTCCAATTATAATTTTGTCTTTCGGTTTTAACTCTGGTATAGGTTTGAACTTTTTACAATCAACACCAAAAGGGGTAACAAAAATCTTTTTGTCTGTGTATTTCCTAGTTTCTAACTCCATAATATTGCTTGTAGAAAGAACATAATTTGTCTTCTTAAGAGCATATTTTATAAAATATTTATGTAAGAAACTTTTCTTCGGAAAGTCAAAAATGTCAGATCCCCAGACTGAAATTATAAGTGGATAATAATTTAAAAGGCTTCCCACCAACCCATAGCTTGAAATATAATGTGCATGTAAAATATCAGGATGGAAACCTTCAATTATTTTCTTTATCTTTGGAACATTAAGTAAATAGTTTATCTTACCAAGTTGTGAGAGAATAGGTACAATATATACTACATTTAAATTAGCTAAGTCAGCCTTATGAAAGGATACTATAAGCACATTGTCTCCTTCTTTGCTTAAAGAATATGCAATTTTCTGAGTATGAATACTATTTGCAGGAGCTAAAAGACAGATTTTCACTATTTTCACCTCCTCTACTTCGGTTATATTCTCCTCTGAGTAGATCAAAATAATATCCAAGTAACAAAGCTAATAATATATTACTAGTTGGAGTAAAAGAAAATTCAGCCCAAAAGTCACTTAAAATAAGTGAAAAAAAAGCAATATAATATGACAATTTAAATATAACACCATAAATATGTTTAGGGGGAATAAAAAAAGTATCAAATAAAAATATAAAATATAAAATTTCTAATACTCTTTTCTTTAATACCATTATTTAATTTAATCCTTTTTTGAAAATTTTTACTATATATAAATATCTAACCAA
>DASRME010000047.1:0-3516 GCA_035648095.1 Atribacterota bacterium
AAGAAATTATTCAACCAACATTGGCGGATGAAAAAACCCGTTTATCTTATAATTAACAAGAAAATATGAAAAAATTTGTGAAGCAAAGAATAAAGTCTTATAACGATGGCACCTTTGATATTGAAGCAAAAAAGCGAATAAAAAAATTGTAGCCATTGCAATATAGTTGGTGGTGAGATTGAGGAATATACCAAATTACTGGCAGAATCCCGGGAGCAGTCTATCGACCGGATGATTATCGTAGCAGAAGATATAGGGGCAGATGGGATAGTATGTATTCGTTTTACAACCTCGTCAATTATGCAAGCGGCAGCAGAGATGTTTGTATATGGCACCGCGGTTAAACTAAAGAAAAAGAAATAGGAGGATGTAATATCGCTACATCCCCCATACTAATTTTTTAAATGTTTATCTTGTTTTCCAGCAAGTAAGCAGTTGCCGTAAAGAATATGACTGCAAGAATTATATTTAGAAATACAGCAGTATAAGCCCCGGAAAGTAAAGCAATATTTGCTCTACTTTCAATTTCTATTGAAATATTTTTTATTTGGTTCAAAAACGGACCATAATATACTTTTTCAATGAAATACACCAGAAAGAAAAAGATACCTGTTGACAATAAACTTGAATACCTTTTGTTTACCAGTAAAGTTTTAGTTAAGGTAAGGCTTAAGTGTATCATTAAAACAAAATTAAAAAAAGCAGTTAATATAAATAAAACGGTCGGATAAAAGTAAAAATTAATTTGAGTCTTTATCTGAACCATTTCATGATAGGGTAATTTTGAAAATAATATTGATCCAAACCCGATGCTGATAATTGTCCAGAAACTTAATTGTAAAAATAATAATACTAATTTAGAGGCTAAAATAGTTCTTCCTTTTTTAGGTATGGTGAAAGTTAGGTAGCCACATTCTTCAAATAAGTCTTCTTTCAGCATATTAATTCCTTCGACAATAATAATTATAAAGATAACCAAACTGGCAAAAATAAATTTTCCTATAGATTCTCCCATAAATTCATTTTGATAGGCAGGAGAAGAGACCCGGTTTAAAAGCATAGCCCCGACTATAATCAAAGCTGCATATCTAAGCACTAACCATCTCCAGCGACGATAGATTTCATATTTAAGTAAAGTCATCATAATTAAAAAACCTCCTGAAATAATTTATCTATAGACATCCCTCTTTTATTCCTTAATTCTTCGGCGTCTCCGGATAAGATTATTCTACCCTCGGATAAGAAAAATACATAATCCAATAATTTTTCAATATAGTAAATTAGATGTGAGCTAATAAGTATTGAAGCCTCTTTACTATAAGAATCAAGAATAGAAGTGATGATCTTTTCTCGGGAAATTGGGTCTATGCCATTTAAAGGTTCATCCAACAAGTAAACTTTAGATTTTCTGGATAAAGCCAGGGTTAATTTTAATCTTCCCATCATCCCTTTGGAAAGACTGGTTACTTTTTCTTCTTCTTCCAGTTCCATAAATTTTAAACTTTCTCTGGCTCTTTCGATATCAAAATCGGCGTATAGGTCTTTAAAAAAACTCAAAGTATCCTTTATCCTCATCCATTTATAAAGGTAATTAATCTCCGGCAGATAAGAGACAATAGATTTGGTGTACACTCCGGGCTTTTTATTATCTATGGTTATTTCTCCCTGACTTGGTTTAAGCAACCCCGCTGCAATCTTAAAAAAAGTGCTTTTTCCGCCACCATTTGGTCCTAATATTCCATAAATTTTTCCTTTTTCTATATTCATATCAACTTTATCGAGAGCTTTTTTTTGATAAAAATATTTGCTAAGTTGAGTGGCTTTTAATATCTGTTCCATATTTTCTCCTCCTTTTTTATAAGTATTCCTTAAGAGTATTAATCAACTCCTTATTGGAAAAGCCTAATTTATTCATACCTTCTACAAAATCAAGAACTATTTTTTTGGAGATTTCTTCCTTTAATGAACTTATAGTTTTTTCCTCTTCAGTTACATAAGTTCCCATTCCTCTTTTGGTAAAAGTAATTTTTTCTCTATCTAACTCTTGATACACTCTTTGCATAGTATTAGGGTTGACTTTTAATGTTCCTGCCAGTTCCCTTACTGAAGGCATTTTCTGTCCCGTTTTTAATTTACCCACAACAATGTTCTGCTTAATATTATCGATTATTTGTAAATAGATTGGAATATTGTTGTTAAACTCTATCATTAAATATTTTCCTTTAAATGTATTAGTGTACTATATACATAATACACTAAAGTATTTTATTGTCAAGTGTTTTAAAAAATAATATAATACAATTATACCCTTCACATTTAACTAGAAATAAATATTTATCATATCAAAGGATATGTTATGAACGAAAAATCAAATGAAATAAAAGAAAAAGCAGAAATAACTAATCAGGCATTTTGGGATGAGATAGCCCTGGTTCATTATAAATCATACGATATTGAAAAACTAAAACAGGGAAAATCATTGATTGATAAAATACAAAAAAAGGAAATGGGAAATGTAAAAAATAAATCCTTACTTCTTTAATCGAAGCCGGTTTGAAAATTGAATTCTTTCATGAGCATGATAGATTACTCTATAAGGAGTTTCCTGATATGCTACAGGATGAGGAAGGATAGTGGTTTCTGCCTGAATACAAAGGGATGTTCCCCTTAACCTTTACCTTCAGAGTTAAGAAAATTTAATCTTCATAAGGAATAATGAAGACGGATCTACAAATTTGACAAAGTTCTTTGTTAAAGAGCCATCTCTTAATAAAGTTCTGACAATGAGGTGAAAATAATTATGAAAGTAAGAGGAATTTCCGTTTTTAATGAGAAACCTATTGAAGTTGAAATTACGGGAGGTTTTATAGAGAATATTAGTTTCTTACCCCGAAATAAAAAAAATATACCTTTTATCTCCCCCGGATTTTTTGATATTCAGGTAAATGGTTACAAAGGGAGCGATTATAGTTTAGAAGATTTCTCAGAAGAACATCTAAGAAATATCATGACTAATCTCGCTGCTTCCGGAACTACCCAACATGTCCCCACGATTATTTCCTCTCCCCGGGAAAGAATATTAAAAAATTTGGAAATAATTTCAAAAGCAATAAATACCTTGCCTGATATCAAGGAAGCTATTCCGGGGATACATATTGAAGGACCTTTTATCTCCCCCGAAGAAGGTCCGAGAGGATGCCATGACCCGAGCTTTATTCGAGAACCCGATTTTGAAGAATTTATGCAGTGGCAGGAAGCAGCCGAAGGTCGAATTGTGATGGTAACTATTGCTCCGGAGAGGGAAGGTTCTATGGATTTTATCAAAAAGGTTACACGCACAGGTGTTAAAATTGCTATCGGTCATACCGGGGCAACTCCTGAAATAATTCAGGAAGCCATAAAAGCGGGCGCACAATTTTCTACCCATCTGGGGAACGGCAGTTATCCGATTCTTCCCAAAGCAAACAATTATATCTGGGAACAATTAGCCGCTGATGAATTATTTGCGGGTATTAT
>DASRME010000048.1:0-4158 GCA_035648095.1 Atribacterota bacterium
GGTTATGAACGGATGCAGGACATGGCGGACCCGGCACGGTCTCTGGACAGAGCCAGGGACTACTGGCATCAGCACGGCAGAAGTAAAAAATGGATTCAGCAAAGAATGATGGGGCAGGAAACCCGCAATAAACTCACCGATTATTGGAAAGATCATGAAATAACCAAAGAAGACGAATACGCCATTTTAACCAATATCATTCATCAGGAATGGAGCGGTGTTTCAGTTAAGAAGCACAAAGATATCAAAGGGCTTAAAACGCAAAACCTGCGTGATCACATGAGCGAAGCCGAGCTTATTTTTACCGCTCTTGCTGAACTATCAACACGACAAATTGCAGAAAGTGTCAATGCCACCGGTATGCCCGAAAATAAAAATGCCGGTAAAAAAGGCGGTAAGATAGCGAAAAATGCCCGCCTGGAATTGGAATCAAAAACCGGTAAAAGTGTGGTAACATCTGGGAATTATCTTCCTCCAGCGAAGAAACCAAAGCAGTTAAAAGAAAAAAAGAACACTGGTGAGGACGAAGAATGATCATGGCATCTTGCGGAAACACAGAACTACTAAAACTACCCAAGACCGCTTTTTTTTGCAGCCGTAATATTCCGGCGTCCGCAGTATTGAAGTGCTATGACTGAATGCAAAGGAAGGTCTATAATACCTCTTTTTCAATATTTTGATTATAATGTGAAAGGAGGTAATAATTATGAGCTTAACTAAAATAAATCCCAGAGGACAAATTACCATACCAACAAAGCTTAGAAGTGCCTTGCACTGTAAACCTGGAGATTATGTGGAAGTTGGAATGGAAGGAAATATACTGAAAGTAATTCCCAAAGAACTGATCGATAAAAGCCAGATGTGGTTTTGGACCAAGGAGCATCAAAAAGCCGAAGAAGAAGCGGAGTTAGAACTTCAACAGGGAAAAGGCAAAGAAGTTAAAAATGTTAAGGAATTAATAGATGAACTCAATAAATAAATTTGTCTGGTTACCGAGGTTTAGGCGGGACTATAAAAAATTAACTCCTCAATCTCAAAAAATAATTAATCAAGCCCTCTTACAAATGGAAATAGATTTGAATCATCCTTCTTTGGAGATAAAATAACTTAGGCAAAACAGGGGACGTTGTTAATGCTCAGTAATTAGGTAATTTTTAGCGGAAAACCTATAGGATCTGTGGAGTTTCTTAACCGGATGGTTGAAACTTTAGGTATTATTATAGATAGACGCCCTGAAGAAAGGCCTCGTATTGGAGTTGTTTATGAATTTACGCCAATTGCGTTAGCTTTATTTATTTTTTTATTACTAAATTTAGT
This sequence comes from Atribacterota bacterium, assembly GCA_035648095.1. Lineage (GTDB taxonomy): Bacteria > Atribacterota > Phoenicimicrobiia > Phoenicimicrobiales > Phoenicimicrobiaceae > Sediminicultor. Next base: position 1,318 of record DASRME010000048.1, read on the forward strand.
ACTCTTCCCATCTCTGACAATAGAAATAGATAAAACCAAGTTTACTATTAGATTTGGACTTGGATTATTAGTAAAAATATTAATTTAGAGATTAGGTTACTAATTTGAGCAGTATAATATGAAACTTAGAAGGAAAAAAATGATGTTCAAAAATGTGGAATATTGTAAATGATTAGTACATCGACTTTAATAATGGGCGTGATATTTGGAGCAATAGGTTTAGGTTTTTTTGTTTATGGCAAAAAACAAAAAACAATTATTCCTCTTTTTTGCGGTATTCTGTTAATGATACTTCCATATTTTATTTCAAATATGTATATTCTAATCCTTTCAGGTATTATTATAATAGCGATATCTTATTTTATTAGGATATAAGATATTATTCGAAAGGAAGGAAAGGGGAAGGACATGGGATTTCAACATTGAACATAACTTTTTTCTGATATCTTAGAATACTTTCCTTTATGGAAAGTACCTGGAAGGTTATTTGAAAAAGCGCGCAAGAAAATTGAATTTACCTGTTGATTCGGAAGGGCGCATGGATGCGGATAAACTACCATGGTTAGACGAAAAAACCATTGTAATATTACAAGCCGGAAATGAAAATTCCTGTTCTAGGGAATGTTTTTTTAAGCCGAAACCGATATCTGCGTTATTTGGCATTTACTGAAGGGCGAAGGGCGTATTATTTTTTATGACTATTTTTACAGAAAAAAAGGATTTTTGAGTAGGCTTATAGAATAATGTAATGAATTAATTCAAGAAGACATTGGTAAAAAAGTGTGGAGATATCTATCGTTAGGTTATACAAATATTATTAACCTGATCCTGAGTTTAACCATATTGCAATGGTTGACTTTTTACTGTTCGGAGACAAATGGATGAACTCTAATAAAAAAGACAACTTATCTGTAGTTATATATCTATTATAGAGGCAAGGATTTAAGCTATGAGAGAAGTAAAAAGAGTCAATAGGACTAAAGAAGAAGCCAAAAAGAGCTACAATAAAATGAGCAAATGGTATGACTTGTTCTCGGGACATAGCGAAAAAAGATTCCGAGATATCGGCATACAAAAAATAAATATTCAAGAAGGGGAAAAGGTTCTGGAAATCGGTTTTGGTACAGGACATTGTATCTTGTCACTTGCCCGGTCAGTTGGCGATACCGGAAAAACCTATGGGATTGACCTATCAGAGGGTATGCTAAAAATTACAACCTCACGAATTGAAAAAGCCGGACTATCCGAAAGAATTAATTTACAATGTGGCGACGCATTGAATTTACCCTATCCGGAATTATTTTTTGATGCTGTCTTTATGAGTTTTACATTAGAATTATTTGATACCCCTGAAATCCCGATTGTTTTGGAACAATGTAAACGAGTTTTGAAAAAAGGCGGGCGTTTTTGTGTGGTCGCAATGTCTAAGGGAGAAAAACAAGGACCAATGGTTACATTTTATGAATGGCTGCATGAGAAATTCCCGAACTATATTGATTGCCGTCCGATTTTTGTCAGGCAATCATTAGAAAATATCCATTTTAATATTGTCAATATGACTGAGGTTCCATTTTTTGGTTTGAATGTATCAATCGTATTAGCCAATAAAATAAAAGATAAAAATGACTAATAATGAACCTCAGTCAAGTTATACCGTGTTCTTCCAAATGATTCCGTAACCGGATTATGGCTGCTTCTTTTTCCCAGCTATCTCAGGTATAAGATAAGTGGAAAAAATAAAGGCTATGCCTCAATTAAAGAAGAAGAGAAGGAAGGCATAGCTAACATGGCCATTACCAGAACAATACATTTTGATAAACTCATCGATAAATCAAAAGATAAGGTAGAACAGTTTGTAGTCATGGGGGCAGGATATGCGACCCTGCCAGGGAATGTACAACCTGGAAGGAGACAGACTTTAATTATGCCTTTTAAACGTTTAAATATAATTCATTAATAAAAGAAGGGTATATAATATATAAAAGAAGAAGAGATTGTTGCTAATTTATATTTTTTTTGCTATAATATATTAGCAAATTATCATTTTTATAAATTAATATTTTAATAGAAAGGAGCAAAAAATGGGGCAGATATCAGAAATACGTATTAATTCTCAAATTACTATTCCAAAACATATTATGAAAAAACTCTCCCTTAAAAAGGGCGATAAGGTAGAATTCGACATTCAAGGGGATTCAATTGTTGTTAAACCGGTATTGATAATCGATAAAGCTCAATCTTGGTTCTGGACAAAAAAATGGCAGGACGCAGAAAAAGAAGCTGATGAAGATATAAAAGCAGGAAGAGTAAATAATTTTGATAATACAGACAGTTTAATGAAAGATTTAGAAGAATAATATGAAGATAAGGATAACTAATAGATTTAAAAGAAGTTTTCAAACTTTACCAGTAGAGGGAAGAAAGGCTTTTAAGAAACATATTGAATTACTAGTAAAATATCCTAATCCTCCCTTTTATCCTTCATTACGTATAAAAAAAATAAGAGGTATTTCCGGAATATTTGAATGCAGTATTAATAAAGAGATTCGGATGACCTGGCAGTATATTCAATCTGATATTATATTACTCAGGAATATAGGTAAACACGATAAAACCTTAAGCAATCCCTGAGTAAAAAAATTTTTTATATTATAAGTTAATCTTTCCTCGGTTGCATTTTAATTTATCATTTTCAATTTAACTTACTCTTTAGAATAAAAGTGAGTTTGATACTACTATAAAATACTAAATATTCAAGCATCAATCTTCTATCATCATTTAACCTAAACCAAACCTATCCAAACTTTCAGGCCAAAGGACTGTTACCGGACAGAACTACAG
>DASRME010000049.1:0-6705 GCA_035648095.1 Atribacterota bacterium
ATGCTGCACCATGCAGTGCAAAACACTCCAGTGAGAATATGATCAAGTGGGTTAATTCCCAGAAAAGTTCTGAGGATGATTCAATAAAAATTGGTTTAGCACATGGAAGCCTTGAAGGTGTCTCTCCTGATTTTGATAAAACATACTATCCCATGACCCGAAAGGAACTGGGATCTTCCGGGATTGACCTGTGGCTGATTGGCCATACGCATCTGCCCTGGCCTGAAAATCCGGACAAAAACGCCAGAATTCTCATTCCCGGGACCCCGGAACCTGACGGCTTTGACTGCAACCACCAAGGCAGCGCCTTTATGATTGACCTGGAATCATCTTCGGAGATGAAAATTCAAAAAGTGAGTACCGGGAAATACCGCTTTTCTATCAACCAGGTTTCACTGAATGATGATAACGACATTACTTCAATGAAGCGGAAATATACTGGTGATGAATTCAGCAATGTGGTGTTGCGCCTCATCTTAAAGGGGCGATTGAGAAAGGAAGAATTAGACAGGGTAGATGAAGCCCTGGACTTAATAAATGATAATGTGTTGCTTCTTCAAACCGTTAAAGATGAATTGCAGGAGTCAATTACCTCCGATCTTATTAACAGTAAATTTACAGAAAATTCATTTCCGCATCAGCTTCTTTCCTCCCTGCTTGAAGAGAAGGAAGAGATATCTTTTAAGTCGCTGCAAAAAGCCTATGACATAATAAGGGAAGTACGCCATGAAACTTAAGAGCATACAGTTAAAACCATTTGCCGGGATTTCAAATAAAAAAGTTGAATTTTATCCGGGGCTTACGGTGATACTTGGCCCTAATGAGGCAGGTAAATCTACTTTATTAAATGCTTTAAAATCTGTACTTTTTACCGAGGTTGAATTAACAAAGACAAGATTTGACAATTTGATGAAAGAATATATGCCGGTTAAAGGTGGAGATACGATTAGAGTTTCTCTTGAATTTCAAGCAGAAGGAAAAGACTACTTTCTTGAAAAAATATGGAAGCCCGGAAACAGGAAAGGTTCATCAATTCTTAAATCTCCCGATCTTGGGGAATTTACTATAGACGGAAAAGTATCCAGACTGATAGGTGAACTTCTTCCTGCCCATCAGGGCACTGTAAACAATATATTGCTAACCTGGCAATCTTCACTGGGTAAAACAATAGATATATTACACAAAGAAGATGTAAATATCCGTCCGGATCTGGGTGCTATTCTCAGGTCCTCAGTGATGGAAACAGATGGTGTGTCAGTAGAAAAGTTAAGGTTAAGACTTGACCGGGAATATGAAGATTATTTTCAGCATTGGGATATAGAAAAAGGAGCACCTGAAAATGGTCGGGGCGTAAATAATCCTTTCAAAAAAGGTGTAGGAAAAATATTAAAGGCCTACTATGAAAAAGAAGGAATTGAAAAAGATTATTATGAGACCTATAAGGTAGAAATAGAAATTGATGAAGTAAATAAAAAGATTCAGGATGAGGAAAGTAAGCAAAATAAAATTAAGGATGAATTAAATCAATATAAGGGTATAAAATCTCAAATACAGGAACGTCAGCAAATAGAAAATGATTTGAGAACGATTGACCATGAAACAGAAGAGATAAAAAAGATTAGTAAAGAATGGCCGATTAAAGAAAATTGGCTGTTAAAAGGAATCGACCCCATAGTTAGCAAAATGGAAGAAAAGAAGGGAAAACTCGAAAAAGAAGAAAATGAATCCCGCCAGAATCAGGAAAACAAAGAATTTCGTCAATGGTTTAGGAATCTGCATAAGCTCCATAAAAAAATAGAGGATGCTGAAAATAAACTTTCCAAAGTTAAAAAGGTAACAGAAGAAGACATTGAATTACTTAAAAATAAAAAGCAGGAAGTAAAAGATCTTGAAAATGAAATTAAGGCTTCAAAGCTGACCATATCCTTTTTTGCTAAAAATCAGCAAGTTTTAAAACTTAAAGACGTATCAGAAAAAGAGGAAACCCTTACCTTGGGTCAAGGTGAAAAAATAGAAAAAACCTTCCCAGGTAAATTGACCTTGGAACATGAGGACTGGAAAATGGAAGTCCAGGCAGGAGAAGGTGAGATAGATAAGTTAATTTGTAAAAAAGAGGAAAAAACAAAAGATATCGAAGACGAATTTAAAAGACTTGGAGTAGATACTTTTGAAAAAGCTCAATCTACCAATATGGAATACGAGAGACTAAGACGTGAAGTTGAGTATGCTAAGCGTAGTTTTATAGAAGAGCTTGGAGAAGAAAAATATGAGGAATTAGAAGAAAAATATAAACAACTGGGGAAAGAAAAACAAGTACGTCCTTTAGAGAAGATATCTGTCGAGCAGGTTCATCTTGAGCTGGAACTTGAAGGCCTTCAAAAGAAAAAGAAGGAAGGATTAGAACAGGTTAAGGGCTGGGAAGAAAAATATGAAAGTCACGACAAGATGATTTCCTTGCTTGGAGGCATACAGCACAATCAGGAGGAATTAAAGAAAAAATTGAAAAACCTCGCCGTGTTGCCGGAGGGATTTGCTGATTATAAGAGTTTTTATGAGCATATTGACAGGCTTAATGATAATGACCGAAAAGTTCAGGAAGAAATTTCAAGTTTAAGTGTACAAAAGGCTACCATAGAAAGCCAGAAACCTGATCAATCTTCTGAGGAACTTAAGATACAGCTTGGTGAATCAGAGCAGAATTTTCAAAGAATACTTCTTGACGGGAAGGCTGTAGCGCACATAAAAGAAAAGGCAAGTGATTTACTTGGGAAAATGGATACAAAAACTTATGAAGAATTTCAAAATAAATTCGTAAAATATTTCATTCATATGTCAGGAAAATCTTTTTCCAAAGTTGAAATGGAACAGGACCTTCCTGGAAAATTGATAAAAGATGATGGCTCAGAACTTACCTATAATCTGCTTTCATTTGGTACAAAAGATACATTTTCTCTGGCTTTGCGGCTTACTATGGCAGAATATTTTCTCCGGGATAAATCAGGGTTTCTTGTACTTGATGACCCTCTGGTAGATATGGATTCGGGCCGACAAGCTCTGGCCGCAGAGCAAATTAACGAATTTGCAAAAACCAGACAGGTAATTTTCTTAACCTGCCATCCTCAAACTGCCGAGATGTTAAAGGGTGAATGTATTAAGATGGCTTTATAAGAAATAAAGAGAGAAAATGGGGCTTATTACATTTTGGATAATTAATACTTATTTTATAATTAGATCAAATAGAAAAAATGCTAACGGTTACAGAAAAAATAGAATATATTGTCCTTATTTTAATTAGATTTAAGAAAGTTTTTCTGAGTAAGTTGCAGTTTTGTATACTCAAAAATTCCGAGATATTCTATTAACCAAACTATAAGTAATGAAATATATGTTGAAATAGAGGTGCACGATGTTCAATGGCGGTTATTATGCAATTAAGGGATTTGAATTTCAAATAGATAAAACTATTTTAGAATTATTCAAAGCAGATGACACCGCTCCTATTTGCCTTGAACAAATTCAAGATATTAATACTAATAATTTTGTAATACAGGTGAAGTACAAAGAGACGCAAAAGTACACTCCAACAAAGATAAAAGAGCCTGTTACTCAACTTATAGGTGAATATCAAAAATTTCCAAAAAAGAAATATTATCTATACTGCTATTTTAATGATGTTGAAGAGGGAAGGAGAAGCCTTACAAATAGTGAGTTGGATAGAATTTTAGGAAATAAAAGGGATAGCTTTACTAAGCCTGTGAAAGATGGTTTTCTTCCAAATTTTAAATTACATTTTTCGAAATCATTTCAAGAACAATTTAAGCAAGCTGTAAATATAATAAAATCAAATTCAGCTTGTTCTAATTTTGATGAGGCATTAATTCATTATGGCAGCGTTGCAAATCATTTGAGAAAAATTGTTACAAACAACCCAGACACAAATAAAAGGACATGTACTAAATCTGAAATTTTAGCAATAATCACCGGAAACCGTAAAACTGTATTTGATTCTGCTTATCGAATTTATAAAGGAAAACAAAAATACATTGCCGAAATCAAAAGACGCTATTTTGCTTATCGAAATATGGATAACTGGGAGCACTTTCTTATTGTAGAGTTAGATGGACAAGAAAATGTTTCAGCCATTAAAACAACGACTCTTACTATAAAAGATAAATTCTATAAGAAACTTTCTCGAGGAATTAAGGGTGAAGCTCCTTATATCTATTTCGTAAGCATTTCTAAAGATAATCTTAAGAGATTGAAAACTGAGTTAATCGCTGAAAACAATGTAATCAAAGACGGTTATGACTTTATGGATGCTGACTTTCAAATAAAAAATCTCAAAATGAAATCAACCATCGGAAATGAAATATCAATAAAATTTATTAATGATGAAGATAATCTAAAAGTGATGCTTGGTTGCGATTTTGGATGTACTAAGAAGGTCTATCAATTTTATCATACTGATCCAATCGAGTTACCGTTTGATATTAATACAGTAAATATTAAAATTAGTGAGCTTTCAGAAATACAACAAATATTAAGATAGGAGATTAATTTATTATGATGGATGAAAATAAAAATATGAATGCAGAGGTCATTGCTGTATACCCCAATAAAGTAAGAATATCTGTTGACGATTTGAGCAAATTTATTTCAACAGACGAACAAGTTGAAAAGTTGAAGGTAGGGTCGTATTTGGAAATTGCTGACGACGATAACCACAAATTAATCGCAATTATTGAAAGTTATTCCATTATAATTGGCGAAAAGGAACCCTTTAAACGATTTTATATTATCGAAGCAAACCCATTGGGAATAATTGAGGGAAATAAGTTCTCTCGTGGCGGCGATTCTTTAACAATCCCACCAACGAAAGTATTACCTGCAAAACAGGAAGATATTGATGCTATTTTCAATTCAGGGATTGAACAAAAAGAAAGATTTTGTTTTTCAAAATTAGCGCAGAATGAAAATATTAAAACTCCTGTGAACGGAAACCGCTTTTTTAATAAGCATTTTGCCATTGTCGGCTCAACAGGTTCAGGAAAATCTCATACTGTTGCGAAGATTTTACAGGAGGCAATCAGTAAAAAAGAAAAGGAGTATGAGGGTTTAAATAACTCTCATATCGTTTTATTTGACATTCATGGCGAATATAAAGCTGCGTTTCCAAGTTGTAACTATATCGAAGCAGGTAATTTGAGTTTGCCATATTGGTTACTAAATGAAACTGAACTTGAGGAATTATTTCTGGATACTGGTGATCGAAACAATTACAACCAAACATCAATTTTACGACGTACAATTATTGAAAATAAACGAAAGTTCAATCCCGACGAAAAAATTCATTTTGGTACACCTTCAAAATTTGATATTAATGAAGTTTACAATTGCCTATGTAATTTTCAGAATGAAATGGTTGATTACACGAATAACTTATGCGTAAAAAAACTTGGTAAAGATGTTGTTTGTGAAAATATCGAAGATAAATATAAAAGTTTTTTTACGGAGATAATGGATTTTGAGGCAGCTGTTAGATCTAAAATAAAAAGCGGCATTTATGCTGATGGAACATTGGACAAATTTATAGACCGTTTCGAAAATAAAATCCATAATAAACGGTTAAAATTTCTTTTTGGGGATGAATCAAGAGATTCGTCATTTGAAGATACAATGAAACAGTTTGTAGGTTACAAAATAGATAATTCAAATTCCAATAAAAATATTACTATAATTGATTTGGGTGGAGTACCTTTTGAGGTTTTAAGTATAACGGTTTCATTGATAACAAGGATATTATTTGAATTTGGTTTTTACTATAAAAAATACTTAGATACTGAGAAGAAAATTTGCGAAACGCCGTTATTATTGATTTATGAAGAAGCCCATAAATATGTCCCGAAAAGTGAATTAGCCAAATTTAGAGCATCAAAGAATGCAATTGAAAGGATTGCCAAAGAGGGAAGGAAATATGGTGTAACGCTCGGAATTATCAGTCAAAGGCCATCAGAAATATCTGAAACTATTTTTTCGCAATGCAATACTTTCATCGCAATGCGCTTAACAAATCCAGATGACCAAAATTACGTAAAAAGGTTATTGCCTGATTCCATGGGTAATATTACTGATACTTTACCTTCGTTGAAGACAGGAGAGGCATTGCTTATTGGAGAATCCATTGAAATGCCATGTATTGTTAAAATAGATGAATGCGAAAAAGATAAACCATCGTCAAATGATATTAAATACATTGAAATTTGGCAAGAGCAGTGGAAAAATGTTAATTTTGAGAAAATAATAGAAGAATGGAAGAAATAAATTAGTGACTAAAAACGAAGAAAGAGGGGTCAACCTTAAAAGAACAGAGGACGGTTCACCGTTCCTCCTTACTATCTTAAAACCCTTTATTTGTAATGGTTTCAGACCCCCTTCAGGAATGCCCTAAAAACGCACGGAGAGTGCCTTTAAACGCACTTCAAATTTCGAAAAATCAGCACGTTTTTGGCCTATTTTTGCCTCCCCGAAATTCTAAAATCCTTGTAAATAGCCACTTTTAGGTTTTGAGATGATGGAATTTTAGTTAAAAAAGTGCCATTTTTGAGGGGTAATGTATCGGTTAAGGCAAAATTTACTCGTACAAGCAATCCTCGCATTATTCTCTTAAAACCCTTAATATATAAGGCTTTCAAGAAGGTATTTTCC
>DASRME010000050.1:0-20024 GCA_035648095.1 Atribacterota bacterium
TTTAGTTTCAATTTCTGAACCTAAAATAATGGTAACTTGCTCCTGATAAATTAAGCCTCCCTCTTTTAAAGGTTTCATTTCTCCGCTATTGATTAATTGTGAAATGTCATCAATAACTTCAGGTGAAGCGCAATCAACAATACCTACAATGTCGATTCCTTTTCTATATTTACATTCCCGGGCAATGTTGGCAAAAGTTAAATTTTTGGAAGCAGTTATTTTTATGGGAGCTCCGCTGTTACTCCTGCCAATGTGCACATGAAAGTCCATAAAATATTTCTTCATATTTTGTTCCATATGGGCACGATACATCGTGCCCCTACTTTTTTCTAAACTTGTCACTTATTACTTGTATTTTATACTCAATACGAGAAATAATATCCCTATTATCGTTTTAGCATCTTTAATAATATTTTTTTGTACTAATTTTAGAGCTTTGTTTGGTTTAATTAATTCAACCTCGATAAATTCGTCAGCATCTTCATTTTTATTTCTTTTCTCTAAATCCTCTGCTAAAAAGAGGGTAAGTTTTTCATTGCAAAAGCCTGGAGTAGAGAAAAAAGTTATCAGTTTTTTAATCTTCCGGGGATAATAACCGGTCTCTTCTTCCAATTCTCTTAGAGCACAGTTTTTCAAATCTTCTCCTGGTTCAATTTTCCCCGCCGGAAGTTCCCATAAAACTTCATCTGCCGGTTTTCTGAATTGTCTGATCATTACTATCTTATTATCATTAGTCAAAGCTAAAACAACTACTGCTCCAGGGTGCTCAACTATTTCCCTAATAGTCTCCCGACCATCGGGTAGTTTTACTTTGTCCTGACGAAGGTTAATAATTTTTCCCCGAAAGATATAAGTGGAAGATAAAGTTTTTTCTCGAAAAGGGCCTTCTTCATTCATTTAAGTTTTCTCCTGAGGCTACGGTATTTATAATAGAAAGGATATATTCTACTGTATTCCTTAAATCTTTAACAAGGATATATTCTTCCACAGTGTGAACTTTCTCCATGCCCACTGCTAACACTATTGAAGGAAGTCCCTTTTTATTAAATACATTGGCATCGCTTCCTCCGCCAGTGGGACATAATATTGGCTCCAATCCTATATTTTTTAACGCTTTTATTGCTATCTTAACTACCTGGTCATCAGGAGATAAGTTGTAGCAATAATACTCTTTGTTAATCTTTACCTCCGCCTTTGCTTTAAATTCCTGAGCAGTATCTTCGATTACTTGTTTTAATCTCTCAGTATATTTATCTAGTTTTTCTTCGTTTCTACTCCTAACTTCTCCTTTTAATGTCACCTTATCGGGAACAATATTAGTAGCTTTACCACCGGAAATAACTCCGATATTTGCCGTAGTCTCTTCGTCTATTCGACCTAATTTCATCCGTGAAAGAGCAAATCCGGCTATTTGAATAGCGTTAATACCTTCTTCGGGACTTGAGCCAGCATGAGCAGATTTCCCATAAATAATGATTTCCAAAGAATTCTGAGAGGGTGCCGTAGTAATAATTTTTCCTACCCGGCCTCCAGCGTCTAAAACAAATCCTATTTGAGATTTTAACTTGGGAATATCTAAATTTTTTGCTCCTTGTAAGTCAATTTCTTCACATATGGAAAATACAATCTCAATATTACCACAGGGAAGGTTATTTTCCTTGAGAATATGTAGTGCTTCTAGTAAAGCTGCAATTGCTGCCTTATCATCTCCTCCTAAAATTGTTTTTCCGCTACTTACTATCTTCTCTCCATCACAAAGAGGGTGAATATTTTTTCCTGGTATAACTGTATCCATATGTGCGGAAAACATAACAGGAATAGCATTTTTAATATTCCCCTTTAAACGAGCTATTATATTACCACTATTAGACTTTACCTTCTCACCAGCTTGGTCAACTATAACATCTAACCCCAAATCTTCCAGTTTTTCTATTAAAAAGTCAGCTAAATTCCTCTCTTTTCTGGAGATGCTATCTATCTTAACTAATTTTACAAAAGATTCTATCAATCTTTTTTCATTTACCATTAATTATCCCCTTTCTTTTTAGTATATCCTATATCGTATTTTAGTATATAATAGATAGTGTTTACCATGCAAGAAAAAATACAGGGCGGATAAATCCGCCCCTTACGCTAAATTAAAAAAATTAATTTAATTCTTCCCATATTAAAATGTAGGGGAATCTTATCACTTTTTTACCAATTCTGCTCCTTGTTTTAAAGCTTCTTTGTTTATTTCCAATAACTTTTTATTGCGTCCAGCTAAAGCTTTCTCCAAAGATTTAAATATGGTATCCATCTTTACAATTCCTGATTGTCCAACATAAGCACCTAAAATTACCATATTGGCTGATCTTGAATTGCCTAACTTATCGGCAATATCATCCGCAGGAATCCTTATTACCTTAACATCATTCCTTTTTACTTCGCGTGCTATTAATGAATCATTCAAGATGATTAATCCATCTTCACCTACAGTTGATTCAAATTTATCTAATGAAGGTATATTCATAGCAATTAATATTTTTGGATGAGATACAATTGGAGAACCAATTTCATTAGATGAAATAAGTACTGTGCAATTGGCTGTTCCTCCTCTCATTTCTGGTCCATAAGAAGGCATCCAAGCAACTTTTTTACCTTCCATCATTCCGGCATAAGCCAATAATCTGCCCATCAACATTATTCCTTGACCACCAAATCCTGAAATAATTATCCTCTCTAACATTCAAGACACCTCCTCAGGAGTTTTAAATTCTCCTAATGGATAATAAGGAATCATATTTTCCTCTAACCACTTATTTGCTTCAATTGGACTTAAACCCCAGTTGGTAGGACAGGTAGACAAAATTTCAACCAGAGAAAAACCTTTCCCTTCTATCTGTGTTTGAAAAGCTTTTCTTATTGCTTTCTTTGCTTTTAATATGTAGGCGGGCTTGGATAAGGCTACCCGAGCAATATAAGCAACTCCTTTTAGAGTAGATAACATCTCTGCTACCTTTATAGGATATCCCATAGTTTTCGGGTCTCTGCCGTAAGGAGAGGTCTGGGTTACCTGCCCCACTAAAGTAGTGGGTGCCATCTGTCCACCGGTCATCCCGTAGATAGCATTATTTATAAATATAACCGTAATATTCTCACCACGATTAGCAGTATGTACTATCTCTGCCGTACCAATAGAGGCTAAATCACCATCTCCTTGATAAGTAAATACAATAGAATCTGGTTTTGCTCTTTTTATTCCGGTAGCTACAGCAGGAGCTCTCCCGTGCGCTGCACAAATCATGTCGCAATCAAAAAAAACATAGGCAAATACGGAGCAACCTACCGGACATACACCTATAGTTTTTTCTCTTACCCCAAATTCGTCTAAAGCTTCAGCCACCAATCGATGAGCAATACCATGGTGACACCCCGGACAATAAGTAAAAGGATCTTTGGTTAAAGATTTGGGACTTTCAAAAACTTTCTTCATAATATTATTACACACCTCCGTAATATAATCTAAATAATTAATCTATTTTAAATATTTCTTTATCTCAGTCAAAATTTCACTTTGCGTAGGTATGACTCCGCCCACTCTACCATAAAAATTAACTTCCGCCTTACCATTTACGGCTAATTTAACATCTTCCACCATTTGTCCCATGCTCATCTCTACAACTAAAAACTTATTTACCTTTTCGGAAGTCTCAGAAATTATCTTTTCCGGAAAAGGAAATAGAGTAATTGGTCTGATTAATCCGATATTAATTCCCTCTTTTTTAGCGTTGTTAATTACAGTTTTTGCAATCCGAGCTACTATTCCGTAAGCAACTATTATTAAATCAGCATTATCCAAATTAACTGTTTCACATCTAACTTCTTTTTCTTTTAATTTATTATATTTCTCTTGAATTTTTAAATTCAATTTTTCCATTTCATAAGGATCCAGATTAAAGGGAACAATAATATTTTTTTCTCTTCCTTTGCACCCGGTTAAAATCCATCCTTCTTTATCTGGCAAATTAATCTTTTTTCTTTCTTTAAACTCTACAGCTTCCATCATTTGTCCTATAAGCCCATCTCCTAATATCATTGCAGGATTTGTATATTTATCAGCTAAATCAAAAGCATCCATGGTTAAATCTACCAACTCTTGCACAGAAGAAGGAGCCAGTACAATTAAATGATAATCACCGTGTCCTCCTCCTTTAGTAGCTTGAAAATAATCAGCTTGTCCAGGCTGTATACTCCCCAATCCTGGTCCCCCTCTTTGCATGTTTACTATGACGCACGGTAACTCAGCACAAGCAATATAAGATATTCCTTCTTGTTTTAAACTTATTCCTGGACTGGAAGAAGAGGTCATAGCTCTTACTCCAGTAGAAGCGGCTCCGTAAACCATACTTATTGCTGCTATTTCACTTTCAGCTTGCACAAAAGCAGCATTTTTCATTTTTAATAATTTTTTCGCCATATAAGCAGTTAATTCAGTTTGGGGAGTAATCGGATAACCAAAATAAAATCGACAACCAGCACGAATTGCGGCTTCTCCAATAGCTTCATTCCCTTTCATTAAAATTTTTTCTGTCATTTTCTAACCTCCTCGTAATAAATCTAAGTTTAATTTTTAAATATTTTACTTATTTAAATACCTCAATCGCAACATCGGGACAAGTTAAAGCACAAAAAGTGCAGCCGGTGCATTCTTCCGGTTTAATCTGTTTAGCAGTATGATAGCCTTTTGCATTAAAATGCTCGGACATAATAATAATGTTTTTAGGGCAAGCTGAAATACATAATTCGCATCCTTTACACCTTTCTTGGTCTATTATAATTTTTGCCATCCCATTTCCTCCTTCTTCATAGAATTATTCCCAAGGTAATTTCATAAAACGTTTTATATTAAAGATTGGTTCCTTAAAATTTTCAGTTTTGAGCTTTTGAGAAAAACGTTCATCTATACACAAAAATTTAATAGGCAATCTCATCTCCTGAGCTGCTTGTCTTATTATGATATCTCCATGTTTAATTATTTTTTCATCAGTTTGGCTGCTTAAATTCGGATTACTCACAATTCCGTTAATTTTTAATCGAGATGTATTTTCTATCTCCCGGGCCATCTGTTTAATTTGCGGTACACTTTGAGTAAAAGGTCGACAAGGGTTTACTACCAGCAACATTTCATAATCTAAATCTTTGATGAAATACCTGAAATTACCCAAAATCACTGCTCCTGCATCATCTCCACCCACATCAAGAATTAAGCAATAATCTGGATTTTGAATTAAACCTTTTATCTCGGGAGAAATTAGGGGTAAATCGGCGTAAGCCATCTCACCTTCGGGAGCGATCACTTTTATATCTTTAAAATTTAAAGTATCTTTTACTTCTCGAGTTCTAAAATATGGATTAACAATATCTAAATCTACAATAGCCACTTTAGCGTAGCTTTTCCTGCAATATATTGAATAATTAATGGCAATCTCTGTTTTTCCGCTTCCGAAACTGCCTACAAATATCTTTATCCGCTTATTCAATATACCTTTTCCACCTCTTCTCCCTTTAAAACTCTTAAAGCTCCTTCACACAAGGCCAGCATCTCCTCTTCACCGGGATAGACCATAACTAAAGATAAAAAACTCACTCTATCTTTTATCATATTAATAAATTCATTATTATAAGCTATCCCCCCGGTTAAAATAATGGCATCTACTTGGCCTTTCAATACTGTAGCCCCTGCCCCAATCTCTTTAGCCACCTGGTAAGCCATAGCTTCAAAAATTAATTTTGCCTTTTTATCTCCTTGTTTAATCCTCTTTACTACTTCTCTCACATCATTAGTATTTAAATAAGCTATCAATCCACCTTTACCTTTTATCTTTTTCATCATCTCATCTTTAGTAAATTTACCAGAAAAACAAAGTTCTACCAGGGCGCCTACAGGCACTCCACCACTTCTTTCCGGAGTGAAAGGTCCTTCTCCATTAAGAGCATTATTAACATCAATAACATTTCCCTTGCAATGAATTCCTACTGAAATCCCTCCACCTAAGTGAGCCACGACAAAATTTACTTTCTCATAATTTTTACCTAAATCTAATGCTGCTTTTCGCGCAACTGCCTTCTGATTTAAGGCATGGAGTATACTAATTCGCGGAATTTCTGGCATACCTGAAATCCTGGCAACAGGTTTCATTTCGTCTATTACTACAGGGTCAACTATATAAGAAGGGATAGATAGCTTCCCGGCAATACCATAAGCAAGTAACCCTCCTAAATTAGAAGCATGTTCTCCGCTTACTCCTTTATAGAGATCTTCTAACATTTTTTCATTTACCCGATAAGTACCACTGGCGATAGGCCTCAACAATCCTCCCCTGCCCACTACCGCATCAAGGGTAGAATGTTCAATCCTTTTTTCTTTTAAGAAATTCAAAATTATATCTAATCGAAACTCATATTGGTCGATAATCTTATGAAAAACGGATAATTCTTCATTACTATGCTCAATCTTTTTATCAAATAGTAATTGCTCATTTAAGAATAATGCTACCTTGGTAGAAGTAGACCCGGGATTTATTACTAATATTTTAAAATTTTCACTCATCTTTAAGTCACCTCGTAAAACTAATAAGCTATGTTAAAAATTATCTTTTTCACTCATTAATACACCCAGGGCAATAGAAAATAATTTAGATTCTGCCGAATCAGAGCGAGAAACTAATGCCACCGGTGCCTTTGCGCCAAGTAGTATTCCTGCTGGTTTTGCTTTGGCTAAATATACTAACCCTTTTGCAAAAATATTAGCTGCCTCAATATCTGGGGCTAATAAAATGTCAACTTCTCCGGAAACCGAACTTTTAATTCCCTTGTGGAGAGCAGATTCTTTAGAGATAGCATTATCAAAAGCCAACGGTCCGTCCACTATACCACCCACAATCTGTCCTCGTTCACTCATTTTAGCTAAACAGGCAGCATCAATAGTAGCAGGCATAGCCGGGTTTACCAACTCCACGGCAGCTAAAACGGCAACTTTGGGTTTCTCTATGCCCAACGCATGGCAGAAATAGATAGCATTTTGAATAATTTGAGCCTTCTGATTTAAATCAGGATTGATATTCATTGCTCCATCGGTAATTACAATTAAGCGATTATAATTTTTAACTTCTAAAATATAAGCATGGCTGAGTAATCTGTTGGTTCGTAAACCAATCTCTTTGTCTAAAATAGCTTTTAAAAGCCTTGCTGTTCCCATCATGCCTTTCATCAATATAGATGCATTTTTGTTTCGGACTAATTTCACTGCACATTTGGCAGTTTCCGTTTTATCCGTTTCGTCAATTATCTCATAATTAGCTAGGTCAATACCTATTTTATTAGTTATCTGGATAATTTCTTTTTTATCGCCAACTAAAATTGAGTTGGTTAATCCTTCCCTTCGGGCTGCTTCGACTGCTTTTAACACATCTTCCGCTCCTGCGGAAGCTACTGCCATTTTTTTAGGACCATACTCTTTGGCTTTATTTAAGACTTCATTAAAAGTTCTTAGCATTTTTTTTGTCCACCTCTTTATTGGAAATTTACCAATTCTCCGATTGACCAATTGACCAATTAAATTAGTTTTTCCAGTTAGCCAGCAAATTTTGTGATGTGTAAACTTGTAATAAGTAACCTGTTTTTACACATTCATAAATATAATTTTATTACTCATTAGATATTACTTATTACTATATTTTATACGCAATATCCGAAACTAATTACACTTCTCGACTCTTATTTTATTATTTTCCTTTTGATTAGACTGCCCAACCTTTTAATTCCTATATCGATATCTTCCACACTTGGAAAACAGAAAGATAGCCGCATAGTGTTTTGACCTTTTCCATCGGCAAAAAATGGAGCACCAGGCACATAAGCCACATTTTCTTCAATGGCCTCTTTAAACATTTCTCCGGTATCTATGTACTCAGGTAAAGTAGCAACTACAAAAAATCCGCCTTGCGGTTTAGTCCAGGTAGCCTCTTTTGGAAAATATCTCTCCAAAGCATTTAACATTACATCTCTTTTTTTCTTATAAATTTGAATATTAGATTTGATATTTTCTTCTAATTTACCTAGTTGAAAGTATTCATAAGCAATTAATTGGTTAAAAATACTGGTACATAAATCAGTTGCTTGTTTCAGAATAGCCATCTTCCCTATTATTTCTTTATTGCCTAACACCCAAGCTAATCGCAACCCCGGACATAATATCTTAGAGAAAGTTCCTAAGCTAACAACAAGTCCATTATTTTCCAAAGAATATATAGAAGGAATTGGTTCTCCTTCGAATCTAAGTTTTTCATAAGGATTATCTTCTACAATAAATACATCAAATTTACGAGCAATTTCGATTATTTTCTTCCGTCGTGCCAGAGACATGGTTACTCCTGCAGGGTTTTGAAAATTAGAAATAGTATATATAAACTTAACTTTTTTACTTTCATTTTTAAGCCGAATAAGTTTTTTCTCCAATATATCCATCTGCATACCTTCTTCATCCATAGGTATGCCTACCAATTCTCCTCCATAACTATGGAAAGCATTTAAAGCCGCTAAATAACTGGGCAATTCTACTATTGCAATATCTCCGGGGTCTAAAAATGTTTTACCTACTAAATCTAATCCTTGTTGTGAACCGGAACTAATAATTATATTTTCCAATTCCCCATTATTACCGTCTTTTGCTAAATAGTCTAAGATACATTGTCTTAATTCAGCTAATCCTTCGGTGGTACTATACTGTAAGGCTTGAGCACTTTTTTTTGTAAAAATATTCTGGGATATTTCCTTAATCTCTTTTACTGGAAAAGTTGCGGGATCTGGCATTCCTCCCGCTAAAGATATTACTTCCGGATTTTTAACTAATTTCAAAATTTCGCGAATAATTGAAGCTTTCATTTTTGAAGCTAAAACAGAATAAAATTCCTCAGTATTTATAGACATTTTTACACTCCCTTTTATTTTTTATTTTAAGTATAAATATTTTACTTATATTCCAGAGCTCTCTTCCCCTTTTAACACTCTAACTGCTCTTAAATTTGAGCCACGTTCTACCTGTGAACTTTCTTTTAAATCTTCGCGCATTAATTTATTTATTCTATAAGCTCCGCTTTTAAGCTGCAGAAGTCGAACCGGGATTTATTACTAATATTCTCAAAGTTTTTTTCATATATGCCTCCTCTTATTAAATAAGCAATTATTGTGCCAATTTATTAAGCAGGGGTAATAAAGTAAAAAAATGGCTTTTACCAATTGATAAAGGCCAGTTTTTTAAAATATATCAAAATATTTATTTTTGCTTTTATTTGCAAATTATTGCATTATTTGCAATATACTGCTAATAGTTACATTAAAAAAATCAATGAATTGGGAATTGGGAATTGGTCAATTGGCAAATTAGCTTCTACTTGTATCTATATACTTTTTTAATATTATATTTTTTTATTTTATAATAAAGACTTCTCAAGCTGATTCCCAACTTTTTTGCTGATTTTATACTGTCCTCATTGGTAGATTTTAAAGTATTTATTAGGGCTATCTTTTCCGTAGCATCTTTTATCTTCTTTAAATTATTTTTATCTAAATTATAATCAATCAAATTATCAAGTTCAGAACTGATAATTGGCTTTTCTTCGATCACTTCAACTTTATTTAATTCAGTTAAAGGAGGAATATGTTTAAGTGAAATTAATCCTTCGCTTAATTTCATATTTATTATTGCTCTTTCAATTACATTTTCTAATTCCCTTACATTACCGGCCCAGAAATAATTCGCTAATATATTTAAAGCTTCGGGTAAAATCCCATTTATATTTCTTCCAAAATCTTGATTAAACTTTCTTATTAAACTATTAACCAGGAGAGGCATGTCTTCTTTTCGCTCCCTTAAAGGAGGGATATAGATAGGAATAACATATAATCGGTAATAAAGGTCCTCCCTGAATCTTCCTTCTTTTACCGCATTTTTTAAATCAATATTGGTAGCTGAGATTATTCTAACATCCACATTAAGGGGAGTTATTCCTCCTACTCTAATAATCTCTTTTTCTTGAAGTACCCTCAATAACTTAGCCTGTAAATTTAAGCTCATTACTCCGATTTCATCTAAAAATATGGTTCCTTTGTTGGCCTCTTCAAATAGCCCCTTCTTCCCAGTCTTCTTTGCTCCGGTAAATGACCCTCCTTCGTAACCGAAAAGTTCACTCTCCAGTAAAGTATCCACCAAAGCAGAGCAGTTTACCCGAATAAATTGTTGGTTTTTTCTTTTACTTGCATGATGTATGGCATGAGCAAAGAGTTCTTTTCCAGTTCCGCTTTCTCCTTGAAGTAGAACGGTCGCTGGAGTTTGGGCGGCTTTTCTGGCTTGTTCTTTAGCGATAATCATACTCCTACTTTTTCCTACAATATCTTCAAAAGTATATTTTGATTCCAAATGCCTAACCCTTTGTTTAACCCGTTTTAATTCTTCATTTAAATATTCAATTTCAGAAACATCATGTATCACTGCCACACTACCCTTTAATACTCCATCTGCAATTACAGGTGCAACATTCACTATCACCTCCTTGCGATTAGGGCCAACTCTCATCCTTACACCATGTACTGGTTTCTTGGTTCTCAGTACTTTTAAATGCATACTTTCTCCCTCATCAGCAATATCAATAGTGGGAGGTTTTCCTAAAACATCTTCTTCTGTTAATCCTGTAAGCCGGGTATAAGCAGGATTAATAATAGTGTGTAAACCGTTTCCATCTACTACTGAAATAGCATCATCGGTAGAATAAATGATGGCTTTTAAAGTACTCTGAATCTCTTTTTGGGTGGCAAACTCTTTTATCCATTCATCTTTATTTGTACTCATCTTTTCTTTCATAAATAAACAACCTTATCTATCTAACATTTTCTGGGCATGCTGAATAGTAATCTCACTCAATTGACTTCCATCTAACATTCGAGCGATTTCTTTAACTCGCTCTTTTCCTTTCATTTCTTTTAGCCTTATTCCAGTTTGATTATCTAAAATATACTTTTCAATATAGAAATGTCTCCCGGCTCTACAGGCTATTTGGGGCAGGTGAGTTACACAGATAACCTGTCTTTTTTCAGAAAGATTTCTTAATTTTTGGGCGATTACCTCACCCAAGCGTGCTCCTACACCGCTATCGATTTCATCAAAGATTAAGGTTGGAACTTGATCTACTTCTGAAAGTATCGATTTTAAAGCTAACATAATTCTCGAAATTTCCCCTCCCGAAACAATTCGAACTAAAGGACGCAGTCTCTCTCCCGGATTAGGAGAAATCATAAATTCAATATCATCTATCCCTTTTGAACTTACCTTATATTTTTTACCTTGTATTTCTACTCCGTTATCATCTTCGTAATTATTAATTGAAACCTTAAACTGACATTTCTTCATATTTAAATCTTCTAATTCTCTTATCACCATCTCCTCTAAACCCTGGGCAATTTTTCTCCGATTGGTATTTAGATTTTGAGAAATAGTAGAAATTATATTTTCCAGAGAATTCACCTCTTCATTTAACTTTTTTACTTTATCTTCACTACAATCAATCTCTTCTAATTCCTGATATATTTTTTGGCGATATTGCACTATTTCTTCTATGGTACGGCCATATTTACTCTTTAAATTATTGATTAAATTTAGTCTTCTCTCAACTTCTTTTAATTTTTGGTCATCCAATTCTATTTCGTCTTTGTATTTTTCAATTTCATTAACGACATCCTCAAATTGGTAGCCTATTTCTTTTAAATTTTCTCTTATCTTTCCTATCCGCCGATCTAGGGAAGAAATCTCTCCTAAATCCGTAGAAATTTCGCTTAAAGAATCCCTTACTGAGACTTGTTCTAATCCACCTTCGTAGAGAATAAAATTAGCTTTTTCCATGGTTTCAATGATCTTCTCTGCATTCTTTAAAACCATCTCTTCCTCTTCTAAAACCTTATCTTCATCTTTAACTAAAGAAGCTTTATCTATTTCTTCTAATTGAAATTTTAAAAAATCTATCCGTTTTACATTTTCCTCCTTACCTTTTATCAGCTGAAATAACTTTTTTTTCTTATCTCGCCACATTCGGTAAACATCAAATAATTCTTTTCTATATTTAATCATTTTATCTCCCCCCAAACTATCCATTAGATCTATATGTTTGGACGGATCTAAAAGAGATTGATGATTATGTTGACCATGTAAATCAACTAGAATGTTTCCTATATCTTGAAGCAAGGATAAATTTATTAATTTTTGGTTAATCCAACATTTATTCCTCCCTTTCTTATTCACTTCCCGTCTGATAAGTAAATTTCCCTCATCATCAACAATTTCTATATCTAAATCTAAATTATTTATCAGCTCTTTTTCTTGAGGAGCTAACAGAAACTGTCCTTCAACTACTAAATTATCCTCCCCATCTCGAATTAAATCAGAAGCAGTATAACCCCCCAAAATTAAATCTATTGCTTCTATAATAATAGATTTACCGGCTCCAGTCTCACCGGTTAGAACGTTTAGTCCTTCATCAAATTCAATATTCAATTCTTTTATTAAGGCCAAATTTCTTATATTTAACTGAAATAACATTTATTACTGTATCCACCTTGTAGTATAAGTTAAAATACATTGTGCTATTAGTTATAATAGTTATTTGTTTAGTAGTTGGCGGGTGATCAGTTAACTGTATAACCAATTAACTCCTTCTCTTCAAATACCAAACGCTATACGCTCTAAGCTACACGCTAATTTAATTATTTATTCACCTGTCCACTCCATTTTAATTTTTCCCGTAGAATGGCATAAAAATTCTTTTCCTTAAAAGTAATCAGTCTAGCTTTATAGTCTGATTTTTTTACTATCACTTCGTCATTAGGCTCTAAAGCAAAGCCCTCCTGTCCATCTATAGTGACCATTACTTCTTTTTTGATTGACTCCAATTTTATTTGTACTTGGTCATTTTCACTAATAATTAAAGGCCGAGCAGATAAAGTATGGGGGCAGATAGGGGTGAGTAAAATAGAATTTATATTAGGATTGACAATTGGACCGCCAGCGGAAAGAGAATAGGCAGTAGAACCCGTAGAAGTAGAAACAACCAATCCATCCGCCGAATAGGTAATAACATAATCATTATTGACATAAGTAGCTAAAGAGATAATTCGGGCAAACGCCCCTTTGCTAATAACTACATCATTTAAAGCGATGAACTTTTTAATCTCTTTATCTTTTCTTTTCACTAAACAATCTAACATCATTCTTTCATCAAAAAAATATTTTTCTTGATATAATCTTTCTAACGACTTTTCCAGGTCATCAACCCCAATTTGAGTCAGAAAGCCCAGTCCTCCTAAATTCACTCCAAAAACCGGGATCTTTTCGGCAGCGACTAATCTGGCTGCTCTTAGGAGAGTTCCGTCTCCTCCTAAAGAGATTATTAAGTCAACATTTTTAAGAAATTTTTCAGTAGGACAGTTTAATTCTTCCTTTCCTATTTCTTTCCCTTTGTTTCCTTCTATATACACTTTTAGTTTTTTAGAATTTAGCCAATCAATTATCATACAGGCTATTTTCCGAGTCTTTTCTTTTTTATAATTCACTATTAAACCAACGCTGTCCAATTTCATCTCCGTCCTCCTTGAAGTAAATAATACAAGACCAAACTAAAAACCGCTCCTAATAAAAAATATACTATCTTTATTACCTTTTGACGCAAGGTGATTTCGAATTGAAACTTCACTTCAGAAATGTTCTTATTTTTCATATTTAATAAAAGAATACCACATGGTTGGTAAGCAAGATAATATTCTAACATTTGTCTCCGCGTTTCCCGGTTGGTAATATAGGGAATTTTCTCTCCACTTTTAACTTCTACTACAAAGACTTTCCCTCTCTTCCTTACTAAGTAATCTATCCGCACTAAATAGCGATGAATCTTATCTCCCATAGTTATAAGGAGTGGTTTACTTTTTTGAGCATCTATAATCGCATAACCGTTTTTCCTCAATATTTTCTCTGCTTCCTTTTCTGCCTGTCTGCTTTTAGAAAATCTCTTCCTTAATCTCCTAGTCCTTAACCAATTGTTTATCTTGACAAATAGAACCAGGCAGAATATTTCTCCGCAAATAAATAAAATAAAGATTAAAACACTATTTTCATTTATGTTCAAAAACTTCACTCCAAATGCAATTTTTTGGGAGAAAGTTCCTGGTGAGCTTTTTTTACCACTTCTTCAACAATTTGTGGGAAATTATTTATCTTATCCTTTCCAGTATTTTTTACTAAATAGATGAGATATTCTATATTACCGGAAGTTTTTTTTAAGGGCGAAAAGGTCAAACCTTGAATACTAAAACCTATTTCTTGCGCCTTATCTCCAACTCTTTCAATGACCATTTGATGAACTTCCGCCTTTTTTACTAATCCACCCTTTTGAATGAACTCCCGGCCTGCTTCAAATTGTGGTTTAATTAAAGCCACCACCTCTCCGTTCTCCTCAATTAAATTATACACGACAGGCAGGACTTTATCTAATGAAATAAAGGAGACATCTATTGCGGCTATTTCAAACAGGTCATCAAATTTGTCAGCGGTAAGATATCTTATATTGGTTCTGTCTATAACTATAACTCGGCTATCTTTCTGTAGTTTCCAGGCTAACTGTCCGTAGCCTACATCTATACAATAAACTTTCTCAGCTCCATATTTTAATAGGCAATCAGTAAAACCCCCTGTAGATGCACCAACATCTATTACTCTCTTTCCTTTGACCAAAATGTCAAATTTCTTTATAGCTTTTTCTAATTTTTCTCCGCCTCGGCTTACAAAAGCAGTCTCTTTTTCTATTACTGAAATATTGCTTTCAACTTCGATCCTTTGCCCTGATTTATCGACTCTTTCCCTTTCCACTAAAATTTCTCCCGCCATAATAGCACCTTTAGCTTTCTCTCTACTGGGAAAAAATCCCTTTTCAACCAGTAATACATCCAAACGTTCTTTATTTGATTTTTTCAAATCTATAAATTCACCTCTCGGACTAAAATAATCAAGTTAAAGTTAAATTATTGCACATAGTATCCAAGCCATTATAATTCCAATAAAAGCTCCCACGATAACTTCAAAAGGAGTGTGCCCAACTAATTCTTTTAAACGGTTGTCTTTTAACTTTATTTCGTTAAAAAATTCTAAAATAATTTTGTTTAATACTTTAGCTTGCTCTCCCGTCTCTCTCCTTACCCCAGCCGCATCAGCCATAATAATAAAAGCTAAGACTATAGCTAAACCAAACAAATGAGAATCCCAACCCTCTTTTAAACCAATGGTGGTAGCCATGCATATAGAAAGGGCAGAATGAGTGCTGGGCATTCCTCCTGCTCCAATAAATCTCCTAAAATCCCATTTTTTTTCGGTAATATAAAATAATATTAGCTTTAAGCTCTGGTTTAAGGTCCAAGTTATAAGTGCAATTATTATAATCTTGTTTCTAAAAATTAAGGATAAATCGAAAATGTTAATCTTTGTTACCACCTATTTTTCTCTATTTTCCCTTCGGTTTTATGGTTTAATCCAATCTTCATCTCTAAGTAAAGGCATACTGATATCTATATGTCCGGCTAAGCTCTTCATCTCATTTCCCTCTACTAATATCTGAACGCCTTTAATCGGGAGAATCTCGGTTAAAGTATTTACTATAGAATATACGGTCATCAACTCACCACTACTTCCTCCGGAATGATTTTTAAATATTTCTTCAGATAAGTCTATATAGGCAATATCATCAACAATATATACTTCATTGACTATAGTTCCCTCGGGAATTGTAGGGTAAAAATCGGAATTTTTTGGACCATTTATCAACTCGGAAACTGCCTGTCTGGCTAAAGAAGGGGTTTGAGGTATTTTTCTTTTTTCAGGTACTAAATACATTGCTTGAGAATCCGAAAAATAAAGGTTAACTTCGACCATTTCTTCTATTGGCTCAGGTTGAATTTCTTTTATTTCTTCTTCCTGATAAGGAATTTCTTGAGTAATAATGGGTTTTTCCTTATATCTTTCCCAAACAGGAACAATAAACTTATTGAATATAAGATAACCGAAAATGACGAGTACTGCAATTGCTAACAGTAAAAAGATAATTTTCGGATTATTTCTTTTCCTTTTCGACTTTCTATTTTTAACCATAATAATTAATCCTATACACTATTATCAGGAGCATTTTCTATATAATATTTTATTGCTTCGAATAGGGCTTGAGCGCTTTTTTGTAGAAATTCATTGTTTTTTAATAATTTCTCCTCTTCAGGATTGGAAATAAAAGCAACCTCTGCAATAACTGCTACCATATTCGCTCCCTTTAGTACCACAAATGGAGCTTGTTTTACTCCCCTATTTTCTAACTTTAAATGATTTACTAACTTTTCCTGTACAATTTCTGCAAAATCGAGACTATACTTAATATTAGCGCTCTCTTCCAGGTCACCGATAATTAATGCTAAATCAGTATCTACCCCCGGATGAGTCCTGCTGGCTCTGTTTTCTCTATCTGCAACATCTTTAGCTGAAGCACCGATATATTTGGAACTTAATACAAAGGTCTCTGTTCCTTTAGCGCTAGGACGATGATTTAAAACTGAATTAGCGTGCAAACTCACAAATACAAAACCATTCTTCTGGTTAGCAAAACTTGTCCTATTTTCTAAAGAAATGAATTCATTTTTGTTTCTGGTTAAATAGGCAGGAATACCTGCTTCTTTTAGCAATTTTTCTAAATAAAGAGCGATCCCTAAAGTAACTTCACTCTCCTTCAAGCCGGTAGGTCCGATTGCTCCCGGATCATTTCCTCCGTGTCCTGGGTCAATGATGACTATTCTTTCCTCGGTCATTTCGGGCTTGATGACAGGCTTTTCTTCGGGCTTGACGGGAAGAGTTTCAGAAATGGCAGCCTCTTCACCTGATTTGAATATATCAATCACTATTCTATCGGGTTCAACCAAGCTGAAAAGTTCATATTTTGTTTGCTGATAAAGATCCAATACAACTCTGATAATTTCCTGGTTAAATTGAGCTGTCCTTACTGTTTTTATCACGCCATCATCTATCTTTATCTGCTTGGAAGTATTTTCTAATTTTGCAACAGAACTCATTATATCGATAAAAATTCTATCCGGATTTACTAATTTATCTGCTCTAAATTCTGTCTTTTCAGATAAATCTATTACTACCCTGGTTTTATCAGGATAAGAATAGCTTCTAATGTCCAACAGATAAGGCCTTATGGTATTAATGGATAAAGTCTTGATCTGGTTCTCCCATTTAATATCTACTTCAGATAAAATTTTAATTACTTCTAAGGGAATCATTACTCGATTATCCATAATCCGAGCCGAACTTTCCAATGGGATTACTTTTTCATCTATCTCTAAAAAAGGGTCATCAATCACTAAACGGGCTGTACGACCGTTAATATTTATAGTCATCAATTTTAAGGCTGGAAACCAGATAATCCTTCCCCCTAAAGCTTCAATCACATTACGGGCTGAAACATATAATCGGTCATTCTCGATAACTGAAGGAACAAGAGTTTCGAGAGGTTTGCTATCAAACAATATATTTATTTCTGAAGATTGGGCTAGAACTGAAGAAACAAGGAAGAAAATAATCAATAAAACTGCCATTAAAATTATGCAGAATGTCTTTTTCATATAATCTATTCTATCCCTCCTGGACTAAATTCCTAAAGAATAATACTTTCAAGATAGCTGTTAAAGGAACGGCTACTAATACTCCTAATATTCCCAACAACTGACCACAAATTAACATTGATAAGATTACGGTTAAAGGATGCAGACCCAATCCCTTTCCCAAAATTTTAGGATTAAGATATACCGCTTCAATCTGATTAACCAAAACAAATAAAACTACAATCATCAACAAAGACCACCAAGGGCTACCCAAAGCAAAAATTAGAGCCAGAACAACTCCTACAATAGGGCCTAAATAAGGAAGAAAATTCAAAACGCCACTAACAATTCCGATAATCAAGGCAAATTCCAAATTTAAGAAATACAACCCTATGCCAATCAAGGTCCCTACAATAAAGCAAACTATTATTCGACCACGAATAAAACCACTGACAATATGATCTATTTCCTCCAAAACTTCCTTAAATTCTTCTTTATTTCCCTTTGATACATAAATATACAAATTTTCCTTAAATATAAACATATCCCTCATTAGATAAAATAAGATTAAAGGGACAATGACTATACCAACAGTAATACTGGATACTATATTAGATAAATAAATTATAATGGTTTGGGAAAAACCTAATACATTCCTCTGTACCTCAGATAAATTTTCTTTGAGTAAAATCTCTACATCGACCGGGTTTATAAATTTTGAGAGTTGCGGCTTTATAGATAAAATTAGATTTTGGTAATTTTCGATAAAATTAGGAATTTCTTTATATAAAGTATTAAGTTGATTAATGACGCCGGGGATTAGGAAAAATATAATCAGGATTAACAAGGTAATTATTATTCCAAATACAATAATAATAGCCAATACCTTCGGTATTTTTTTTTGAATAAGATATCTATAGAGCGGATCAAAAAAATAAGCTAACATTAAGGCAAAACTAAAATATATGAATAACCACTTCAGTTTACTCAATACATAAAATAGAATAGTAAGACCAATGGCTACACTGATAATAAAATTTAATCTCTTGTCTTTTACGAATTCCATAAATAATTTTTCACCTAAAATAATTTTTTACTTCTCTATTTATAACAGATTGGCTCATATTATTCAATTTTTTCCATAAATTATTCTGCCATTGCACGTTCTGATTTTTTAGAACATGCCAATCTCTTATACATATTCAACATTATATTTTAATTATCCTTCTTTTTTATTCAATATTGATAAATATTAATGTTTATTTAGAAAAGAAGGATAATTAAAACTTATGACGTATATATATTATATTATATTGTAATATATATACGTATATAATACGTGAAATATTTCACCTAAATAATATTGCGAATGGTTAAGTAGGGATTTTAGATAATACAATTTTATTAAATTTAATAGAATACTCTGTAGTGAGGCAACAGGAGAAAATATACATTCTAATTAAACAAATTTGCAATATCCATTTGAATATATATAATTAATATAGATTTTTATTAAGTTTTTACTTCATTAATAATTTATTACTTTCTAGGAATTTAGAAAACCTTTTACCAAAGGAGAATAAAAGATGATTAATGACTTTCTCCAACAAACCTACTTCCAAAACAGGATTATTGATTATATAATTTCTATCGCAATTTTTATTCTACTCGTCATATCTATTAAAATTATAAAAAGCATCTTACTAAAAAAGTTACTCCAAGCTTGGGCAAAAAAATCCACGACCACCATAGATGATAAATTTGTTAAAGCCTTCGAACAAAAAATAAAACCTTTTCTAAATTTAATTTATTTTGGTGCTTTTTATATTAGCATTAAACGACTAACTATATATTCGCAAATTGAGAGATTTTTTAATATTTTCATCATTATTCTTCTCACTTTCTTCGGAATTCGATTTTTACTATCTATCACCATCTATGGGCTTGAAACTTACTGGGTAAAAAAGGAAAAAGACCAAGGTAAAAAACAAGCATTAAAAGGCATTATTACGATTATAAAAATTATCATCTGGGGCATTTTCCTTATTATTCTCTTGGATAATTTAGGCATTAAAATCTCAGCACTGGTTGCCGGTTTAGGGATTGGTGGTATTGCTATTGCTCTTGCAGCCCAAAGTGTTTTGGGAGATTTATTTAGTTATTTCATTATCTTTTTTGACCGGCCTTTTGAAATCGGTGATTTTATTATTATTGGCGATTTTTTGGGAACTGTAGAAGATATTGGCATTAAAACAACCCGACTGAGAAGTCTGGGTGGGGAAGAACTAATTTTTTCTAATCAGGAT
>DASRME010000051.1:0-7889 GCA_035648095.1 Atribacterota bacterium
ACATTTGACATAACATTTCTGGCTATCTTATTTAGGAGTAAGTTATGTCAAATGTTGAGACCTGACCCCTTTTACTTTTATAACTTTAGTATTTGTAACTGTGTTCCATAAAAGACTTTTTATCAACCGCTTTCTTCAGGGCATCTTCCTGGCTAATTTTTCCTTCCATAAGTAAATCTTTTAATGACTGATCTAAACTTTGCATTCCATCTTTTTTACTAATCTGTATAGTTGAGGAAATTTGATACGCTTTCCCTTCTCTAATTAGATTTCTAATTGCCGGGTTAGCAACCATTATTTCCAAGGCAGGAACTCTGCTTTTTCCTTCTAAATCAGGTAATAAAGTTTGAGCAACAACCCCCAAGAGAGAACCGGCAATCTGCATTCTAATTTGATTTTGCTGGTGAGGAGGGAATACATCTATTATCCTTTCTATTGTTTCTGATGCACTAATGGTATGAAGGGTAGAGAATACCAAGTGTCCTGTTTCAGCAGCAGTTAAGGCCATGGAAATGGTTTCCAGGTCTCTCATTTCTCCTACCAATATTACATCGGGATCTTCCCTTAAAGCATTGCGTAATGCCGAGGCAAAAGATGCAGTATGTGAACCTATCTCTCTTTGAGAAACAAGACAATTTTTATGTGAATGAATAAACTCTATAGGGTCTTCGATGGTAATTATATTATCATATCGGTTATTATTTATAATATCTATCAAGGCCGCCAAAGTTGTTGATTTCCCACTTCCGGTTGGCCCGGTAACCAACACTAATCCTCTATCTTTTTCAGTGAAATCTGAAAGTATTGAAGGCAATCCAAGTTCAGAAAGGGTTTTAATCTTTTCTGGAATTAAACGAAAAGCCGCACCCTCACCACGCCGATGCTTAAAAACATTTACTCTAAACCGAGATATGTTAATTAATTCATAAGATAAATCTAATTCACCATATTTCTCAAAATCACTCTTCTGTTTTTCACCAAGAATACTATATATCATTTCATGTGTAATCTCCGGAGTTAATTCTGGTAAATGTAATCGTGTTAATTTCCCGTTTATACGAAGTACCGGAGGAATTCCCACATTAAGGTGTAAATCGGAAGCTTCTTTATCCTTAGCTTCAATTAACAATTCATTTACTTGCATATCTAACCTCCCCTATGTTTTTTAATTAATATTAACTACCTCTAACAAAATTATAAATTATCTTTATGGTGAAATATTTGACTAATTGTTTCATCGATATTTTTAAAAGATGCCAGGACATATTTTAGTTTTCTTTTAGTAACCTCCTTGATTGCTTCGATAGCTTCTTCGTCTGTAGGGTCAGCCATAGCAATAACTAGGTCATCATTTAACTCCATCATAGGTATTACTTTATATTTTTTAAGAATATCTTCTGAAATATTTTTAGATAGTTGAATATCAATGTTTTCAACTTTTATCTGAACATAAGGAAGATTCAACTGCTTTCCTAAAACCCAATTTATTTCATCTTGAGTAACCATCATCAAGTTAATTAAAGTTTCTCCGATCCTTTTTTTATTATTTTTTTGTATTTTTAATCCTTCCTTTAATTGCTCCGGAGTAATAATTTTATAGTGTATTAATATTTCTCCTAACTTTTGAGGTCGTTTCTTCTCTTCTTGCTCTTCTTTCATATTAATATTCCTCCCTTTAAATATGGTTCTATCCAGGGGTCAGGTCTCAACATTTGACATAACTTATTGACTGTATAATTCGGGAGTAAGTTATGTCAAATGTTGAGACCTGACCCCTTTTTCGCTCATCTATGAATAAATTTTAAATAGAAGGGTTTCACCTTAGTCTGCTATATGACTAAAAAATCCCTGATAATACTTCTAATAAGTATTATCAGGGACGAGAATTGCTCGTGGTGCCACCCTGTTTGAATGGTCATTAATCCATTCCGCTTATCAGCCCCTTAACGTGGGCTAGTCCGATTAAGTTTACTAAATTTTTCAACTTAATTAGTTTATTTAGGGGTCTTTCAATCATCTTCTCTATAAGTTTTATAAAGAATATAACCTACTCTCCTATTTTCTATTTTTCAAAAATATTATATTATAGAATTTAAGTAATTTTATAAAATTTTAATTAAAAAGTCAAGTTCATGTAAAGAAAGTATCGAGTATCAAGTTAGGAAAGAGAAAAAAAGATAGAAAAACTAGTTAACTGGTTAAGAAAATAAAAGTCAGAAGCCAAATTTGTATATAGTAAAGAAAAAGAAAATCAGGAACCAGAACAATATCGTATCTCGTTCTTTATCGTACAGTGCAAAGTATAACAAAATCGTAGAGTTTATGCTAACCTTTATAATTTCCTCGGTTTTCCATAAATACCTTTTTGTCTATGGCCCTTCTAATGGCTTCGTCTCGACTAATTTTACCTTCTACCAGTAACTCTTTTAAAGATTGGTCTAAACTTATCATACCATCTTTCCGGCCCATTTGAATGGTTGCAGGCATTAGATGAATCTTTTCTTCTCTTATAATATTTCTAATTGCCGGTGTAGCAATCATCAATTCAAGTGCTGGAACTCTTCCCTCCCCATCAATGGTGGGTATTAAGGTTTGCGCAACAATACCTAAAAGAGATTCGGCAACTTGCATTCTAATTTGATACTGTTGATGCGGGGGAAATACATTTATTACTCTTTCTACAGTTTCTGCTGCACTGTTGGTATGCAGAGTGGAAAATACCAAATGCCCGGTTTCAGCGGCAGTTACCGCCATAGAAATGGTTTCCAGGTCTCTCATTTCTCCCACTAATATGACATCAGGGTCTTCTCTTAAGGCACTTCGCAAAGCATAGGCAAAAGAATCAGTATGAATTCCTACTTCTCTCTGGTCTATGACACAGTTTTTATGATTATGGATGAATTCTATAGGATCTTCAATAGTAATGATGTGTTCATATCTCTCTTTATTTACAATATCTATCAAAGCAGCCAAGGTGGTTGTTTTTCCACTTCCGGTAGGTCCGGTAACCAATACGAAACCCTTTGTTTTTTTAGTGAAAATAGATAATTCTTCCGGTAAACCTAATTGTGCAAGAGATTTTATTTTTTCAGGAATGAGTCTAAAGGCAGCTGCCTCACCTCTTCGAGTTTGAAAAATATTAGTTCTAAATCTTGTCATATCTTCCAATTCATAAGAAAAATCTAGCTCATGAAGTTCTTCGTATTTATCTTTTTGTTTATCGGAAATCATACTATATATCATCTCATGAACATTTTGTCGGTTTAGTTCCGGTAAATCTAATTTTCCTAATTTACCGTTGATGCGTAGAATCGGGGGGATTCCAACAGTGATATGCAAATCCGAAGCATCTCTTTCTTTGGTGATGGCTAATAGTTCTCTTATGTCCATATAGGGTAATTCTTCCTCTCCTAGATTATTTAGAATTAGCAAATACTTGCTTAAATTTATTTTTATTTTAACAGAAATAGTTCTATTATGCAAAAGGTATTCGTATATCGTATTTAGTATATCGTATATAGTATATCGTATATAGTAAAGATTAAAAAAGTCAGAATCCAGAAGACAGAGAGAAACAGTGATGAGTAATATGTGACAAGTAATTAGTTATATGTTTCAGATTGCAGGTTTTCTCTCTTTTTGTCATTTAAATCCGAACGCAATACGACATACGGTATACGATTCAGGAGATACGATCTTGTTCTGGTTCCTGATTTTCTTCCTCTTTACTCGATACTCGATACTGGATACTATATACTATTCTAGTCCTGCTTTTTTCTTTAGTATTTCTACTTTATCGGTCTTTTCCCAAGAAAAATCTTCATCTTCTCTCCCAAAGTGGCCATAGGAAGCAGTCTTTCTATAAATTGGCCTTCTTAGATTCAAATGTCTTATTATCGCTTCCGGCCGTAAATCGAAAATTTCTTTAATTAATTCTAATATTTTCGATTGGGTAATTTTTTCTGTTCCAAAAGTATCTATCATAATAGATACCGGATGAGCCACTCCTATGGCATAGGCAATTTGTATTTCACATTTATCAGCTAATCCGGCAGCTACAATATTTTTTGCGATATACCTTGCCATGTAACTGCCTGACCTGTCAACTTTAGTGGGGTCTTTTCCGGAGAAACATCCTCCGCCATGACTTCCCACTCCTCCGTAAGTGTCTACAATTATTTTTCTGCCGGTTACACCGGTATCTGCTTGAGGGCCGCCGATGACAAATCTTCCGGTAGCGTTAATAAAATATTTAGTATCTTTGTCAAGATATTTTTGTGGTATAACATAATTAATTACTTTTTCTTTAATATCTTTTTGAATAGTTTCATAGGAAATATCTTGGTGATGTTGGGTAGCAATGACTATCGCTTCCACTCTTATTGGTTCACCATTTTTATATTCAACTGTAACCTGAGATTTTCCGTCAGGTCTGAGGTAAGGGATTATCTTCTTTTTTCTTGCTTCAGCCAGTCGGTAAGTTAATTTATGAGCCAATATTATAGGAAGAGGCATCAATTCGGGAGTTTCTCTACAGGCATAACCAAACATCATTCCCTGATCACCTGCCCCAGTAGTTTCTATGTCATTTTTTTCTTTTTCACCTTCTTTTACTTCTAGTGATTTACTTACTCCTTGATCTATGTCTTTGGATTGTTCATCAATAGAAGTTAATACTGCACAAGTATCACCATCAAATCCATATTTTGCCCTGGTATAACCTATATCCCGGATGGTTTGACGTACTACTTTCGGAATATCTACATAGCAAGAAGTAGTAATCTGTCCGGCGACTATAACTAACCCTGTGGCTACTAAAGTTTCTACTGCTACTCTTCCATAAGGATCTTCTTTATAGATGGCATCCAGGATAGCATCAGATATTTGATCAGCAATCTTATCAGGATGTCCTTCGGTAACTGATTCGGAAGTAAATAAATATTTGTTCTTCAAATCTAACATCTCCTTTGATATTTTAATTCTAAATTAAAAAACCTCTTCAAAGCCGAAGAGGTAATTTTTTCCTTATCTCTCGGAATTGTCATTCCGCGGGAATTAGCACCGACACAATGCATTTGGTTATAGCATCATAGGTTGCTGGGCTTCTCAGGGTCCGTCCCTCCACCAACTCTGGATAAGAGCATATTATTTTTACTTTGTTAAAATACCATAGTTAAAATCTATTGTCAAATGAAATATCGTATCTCGTGAATCGTATTTCGTATGAAATACAGTAATAAGTAATGTGTACCGATTATTTGTTATATATTACATATCACATACAAAATTCACTTGCAAGTCAGGTAACTGACTAACTAATCTAATTAATTAATTGGCAAATTGGTCAATTGGTGCATTAGATTATTCTTTAATTATAAA
Source organism: Atribacterota bacterium (assembly GCA_035648095.1). Lineage (GTDB taxonomy): Bacteria > Atribacterota > Phoenicimicrobiia > Phoenicimicrobiales > Phoenicimicrobiaceae > Sediminicultor. Next base: position 5,380 of record DASRME010000051.1, read on the forward strand.
TACTTTTTATATTTCTCGTTATTGGCCATTTTTTTGATTATATCTTTTAATTCGCCTTCTCGTTTTTTGGGATAAATTAGTTTTATATCTCCGCTGGATATTATAACTAAATCAGATAGGCCGATAGTAACTATTAAGCCTTCATCACTTACAATAACACACCCCTTGGTATCTACTCCTTCGTGCCCACCTTGAATTACATTGCCATCTTTATCCTGTGGGAAAATTCTCTCCATAGAAGTCCATGAACCAATATCATCCCAACTAAAATCTCCTTTTACTACCAATCTATTCGTTACTTTTTCCATAACTGCATAGTCTATAGATATTTTTTCTAATTCATAAAATACCTCTTTTACGATTTCTTTTTTATGTAATGTACCCATACTATCTTTAATTCTCATTAATCCATGATAAAGTTTGGGAGTCTCTTTTTCTAAAGCTTTCAAAATATCTCTGCAAGTCCACACAAATATACCACTATTCCAAAGATAATTTTGCTCGCTGATAAATTTTTTTGCAGTTTCCAAATCTGGTTTTTCTGTGAAATTTTTCACCACACACGCGGTAATGTTGTCAGTCTTTTCTACTTCTTCGCCTATACAAATATAACCATATCCTATTTCCGGCCGTGATGGTTTAATACCTATGGTAATTAAGTTTCCAGTTTTACGAGCAAGAATACAAGCTTCTTTAATTACCTCTAAAAAATTTTCGCTATCTTTTATTATATGATCTATGGGAAGTGTAATTATAGTGGTGTCAGGATCTTTATATCTATGTTCAATAACTACTGCAGCTAAACCAATGCAGGCTGCAGTATCTCTACCCACTGGTTCGAGGACATAATTTAGATAGTCTATTTCAGGAAGAGCATCTTTTATACTATTAAATAGATCTTCCGTGGTAGAAATAAACACGTCTGATATATCAATGAGTGGTAAAACGCGATCAATAGTCTCTCTAATCATGCTATTTCCACCAGTAATAGATAACAACTGTTTAGGTGTGTCAAATCGGCTATGCGGCCAAAATCTTTGCCCTCGGCCACCAGCCATCAGAACTGCTACATTTTTCATATAAGTTATCCTCCTCTTTTAAACAGTATATAGTATTTAGTAAAGAAAAGAAAATAAAGAAATTAGGGTGAAACCATATCTGGTATATCATATCTCGTAGAACAAAATAACTAAAATCACAAAGTTCAAAGAAGTCAAGTGTAGGGGTTTGATTCCTGTCTGCGTGCGGGAACGCACAGGCAGGCATCAAACCCGAATAACAGCGGGTCGGATAAATCCGACTCCTACATTAAAATTACTACTCAATATAAAAATTTTATGTTTTGAATTATGGTTTTTAGTTTTTCGCTTTATATTTTTAGCTTAGTTCATTATATATTTATTTTTATAATATATCAAAAAATATAATTTAGGTCTATTCAGTAATTATCAAAGGATATAGTCTTTTGTATAAAGTAAAAGTCAAGAAACCACTGATAATCCCTTTTAAAAGATTAAAGGGAATAATTGCCGGAATTAACATATTAACCACAATCTCTCTATTAACCCCCAAATAAAAAGGAGTAACTATCAAGTTTGCTGGTACCATTATTAAAGTCATGGCAAATGTCCCTAAAATTATCCCTAAAATCGCTCCCTTCTTAGTATGATATAAATGATAGATTTGAGAAGAGACATACACTAAAGTTCCGGTAGCTAAAAAATTCATTAAAGCACCATAAGGACCGCCTTGCCCGGTGATAAGAGCAAAAAGTAAAGCAGTAATGAGAGACATTAAAGCACCCATTCTCGGACCTAACTTAAAAGACCCAATCAGGAGAAATACATTTCCCGGATCATATAATAAAAATGGTGCTTGGGGTAAAATAGGAAAATGAATAAAATACCCCGCTATGATCGATAAGGCAACTAATAATCCAATGCTGGTAATTCTTTTACTTTTCATACTAATTCTCCCTCTTTTATTTTAATAATAGCTTAATTAAACTGTTAGACAATATTTTTTTTAATTGCCGAATCATTAAAATAAAATATCCCCGAAAAAATTATATTTTCTCGGGGATTATCTTTGTTTAAAATAAATTACTTCTTCTCCCTTCCAGACTTTACTGTCGGCTCTGGCTTTTTACCAGATCTGTTCGGCACTCACAATGCTGAATGTCGAGTTCGTGGGCTTATTACCTCCTCTTTGTATTCTCTATTATCATTGAGGAGAATAATTTTACCACCGATCGGGAATTGGTTATCTTTTAATCTAACCTCACCCTGCCCCGAAAAAGTTTAATATTCAATATTCTATATTCTATATTCTATTTTTGATGATTATATCACTTTTTTCAACTGTTTACAATAATTAAAATATAGTATGTAATTAATCTGTGATATTGTCACCTTGAAATTAATCAGTGATAATGTCACTATGGAGTACGTTAGTGTAAACTTTCCGCTTGAAATTTGCATATGGAAGATGTATAATCATTGTAGATACAT
>DASRME010000052.1:0-3161 GCA_035648095.1 Atribacterota bacterium
AAGAGGCAGCAGAAGTTATTATTGCCCTTAAAGATAAAGATAAGAATGCAATAATACATGAAGTAGCTGATTTATGGTTTCACACTTTAGTGGCTTTAGGTAGTTGCAATATTTCTCCTCAGGATGTATTTAAAGAACTAAAAAAAAGAAGAAAATGAGGTGGTAAAAATGGAAGATTATCCTCGTTGGAGAGACGGGTTAACCGACCAATTATTTAAAGCAATATTACTTTTAAAAAACGAAAAGGAATGTTATAGTTTTTTTGAAGATATAGCTACCATCAATGAAATTAAGGAATTTAGCCAAAGGCTTGAGGTATCCCGAATGTTAAGCGATGGCTCTACTTATGAAGAGATTGCCCAGAAAACAGGAGCAAGTTCTGCTACTATTAGCCGGGTAAAAAGGTGTTTAAACTATGGCGCAGATGGTTATAAATTAATTCTGGGAAGATTATTTGAGAAAAAGAAATAGTTTTTATTAAAAGTGCTTGACAAGAAATATTTCCTGCGCTAAATTATATGTACATAAATAAAAAATGAATACAATAAGGAAAGGTTAACTAAAAATTGAATAGGATTTTATAAAATTATATACTGGAATAGTAAGCAAAATTTATTCTTAAAGAAGCTGAAATCCCTCCAGCAATAGTTTAAGTGAAAATAATAAGATCATTGTTTTAAGTAACTTAAAACGTAATGGATGGCGTTAACATCCTATAAATGAAGAGTAGAAAGTTTTTTAGATTATTAGTGGAGAAGTACTTTTTGCTAAATTGAGGTGGCACCACGGAATTATTTTTCGTATTCAGGAGTAATTGCTAAGTGATTGAGCGATTACTCCTGAGGTTTTTTTATTATATATTATATAAAATACAAAGGAGGATTAAAAGAATGTATAAAAAATTATTTATTCCCGGACCGGTTAATGTAACCGAAGATACCTTGCAAAAGATGGCTACTCCCATGATTAGTCATCGAAGCAAAGAGGCTTCCATTCTGCAGAGAGGTATGAGTGATAAACTAAGAAAGCTGATGTATACCCAAAATGAGATTTTACTATCCACTTCTTCCGGTAGTGGTCTGATGGAGGGAGCTATCCGTTCTTGTACGCTAAAGAGGGCGGCAGTATTTTCCTGTGGTAATTTTGGTAACCGCTGGTTTGCTATGGCGGAAGATAACAATGTGCCTGCCGATAAATTTGAAGTTGAATGGGGATTACCTAACACTGCGGAATCGATAGACCAAGTTTTAACTACCGATAAATATGATCTTATTACCGTTACCCACAATGAGACCTCTAGTGGAATAATGAATCCGATTGGAGAAATTGCTGAAGTAATAAAAAAGTATCCTGAAGTAGTGTTTTGTGTTGATACGGTAAGTTCTTTAGGTGGAACCAAGATAGAAGTGGATAAATTGGGCATCGATGTATGTATTACTTCCAGTCAAAAATGTTTAGGTTTACCTCCCGGTCTTTCTCTTTGTTCCATCTCAGAAAAAGCCTTAGGGGCAGCCAGGAAAGTTAAGTTTAGGGGAACTTACTTTGATCTGTTACAGATTTATGAATATATTCAAAAGAAAGATTATCAATACCCCTCTACGCCTTCTCTGTCTCATATGTTTGCCCTTGATCATCAACTGGATAAAATATTGGAAGAAGGGTTAGATAATCGTTTTGCCCGCCATACAGAAATGGCTAATAAGGTAAGAACATGGGCCAAAGAAAAATTTGCTCTCTTAGCTCAAGAAGAATTTGCCTCTGACACAGTAACCTGTGTAAAAAATACCCGAGAGATTAATGTAAGTGGCTTAAACAAAGCTTTAGGAGAAAGAGGATATATGATTTCTAACGGGTATGGGAAATTAAAAGATCAAACCTTTAGAATAGCTCATATGGCCGAAGCAACACTTTCCGAAATCAAAGAACTTCTTTCAACAATTGATGAAATTTTAGGACTATAGGCGGTGATAAAGATGTTAAGAATATTGGTAACTGATGGAATGGATAAAGAATCCGTTCAGACCTTAAAAGATATGGGGTATAAAATAACAGAGCAATTCTTTGAACCTGAAGAGTTAAAAGAACAGGTGAAAAATTTTAATGTGATAATTGTCCGTTCCGCAACTAAAGTTAGAAAAGATATCATAGATTCTGCCCTTGAGACTGGAAATTTAAAGCTGATTATTCGGGGTGGAGTAGGAGTAGATAATATAGATTTAACTTATGCTGAATCGAAAGGGATAAAGGTCAGAAATACTCCCAAGGCAAGCAGTTCGGCTGTGGCAGAATTGGCTTTGGGACATATGTTCTCTCTGGCTCGATTTATTGGAATTTCTAATATTACTATGAGAGAGGATAAATGGAATAAAAAGAAATATACCGGGATAGAGCTTTCCGGTAAAACCTTAGGGCTTATAGGATTTGGTAGAATCGGTAAAGAATTAGCCAAAAAAGCTAAAGGGTTAGAGATGAAGATTATCTATAATGATATATTAGGACCAGCTAAAGATTGTCCCGAATATTCTTTTGTTTCTCTGGATAAACTTTTAGCTGATTCTGATTTTATCTCCCTACATGTACCGGGGAATAAAGATAAATCTCCGGTGATTGGTAAAGCAGAATTTACTAAAATGAAAGATGGAGCATATCTTATTAATTGTGCTCGGGGTAATGTTATAGATGAGGTAGCTTTGCTGGAGGCCTTAAATTCCGGTAAACTTTCCGGAGCGGGAATAGATGTCTTTCCTGAAGAACCTTCTCAGAATTTGGAACTGATAAACCATGAGAGAGTTTCAGTAACTCCTCATATTGGGGCATCTACCAAAGAAGCTCAAAATAGGATTGGGGTCGAGATTGTTTCTATTATTAAAGAAAATTTTTAGATTAAAAAGGGGAATTCAAGAATGCCGATGATTAAACCATTTAAAGCTTTCAGGCCTAAAGCAGAGTTGGTGAACAAAGTAGCATCACCACCTTATGATGTTCTAAATGTCGAGGAAGCCCGTCAATTGGTAAAAGATAATCCTTTTTCCTTTCTTCACGTGAATAAAGCAGAAATAGATTTAGATTTTTCCATAGACCATTATCACCGGAGAGTATACGAAAAAGCCAGAGAAAATCTCAATAAGTTGATCGAGAGTAAAGTATATTTACAGGATAAG
>DASRME010000053.1:0-3938 GCA_035648095.1 Atribacterota bacterium
TTTGTTGACCATGCTTATTTAGAACCGGAAGCGGGAATTTCCTGGATAGATGATTATGGAATACTCACTATCCGGGTAAGCACCCAAGTAATAGAACATTTTAGAGATGTGGCTGATGTATTGGGCTTACCCCACAATAAAGTAAGATATATAGGCACTATGATGGGCGGAGGTTTTGGCGGCAAAGAGGATATTACTGTGGAAACTTATTTAGCCCTGCTTACCTGGAAAACCAAGAAGCCGGTGAGATTGGTTTACACTCGCGAAGAATCTATTTTATGCCATAGTAAAAGACATCCTTTTGTTATGAAATATAAAGTTGGCGCCAAGAAAGATGGTAAGCTTATCGCTTTAGATGCGGAATTAATATCTGATGCCGGAGCTTATCCTTACTTAAGTCCCTGGGTCACTTTATACGCAACAGTTAATGCAGCTGGTCCCTATTGTATTCCTAATGTTAAGGTTAAATCTTATTGCGTATTAACTAATAATACTTTTACCAGCGCTAATAGAGGTTTTGGAGCTCCACAACCTAATTTTGCTTATGAGAGTTTAATGGATGAATTGTCTTGTAAACTTAATATAGATCCCCTGGAAATCAGGCGCAGGAATTGTCTTACTACCGGAAAAGCCTTGGCAACAACCGGTCAGGTCTTCAAAACCTATATTGCCCTTCCTGAAGTTGCCGAGAAAGCCTGGAAAGCTTTAGGAGAACCTGCTGGATGTAAAGATAAAAATAAGAAGATTGGTCGAGGATTAGCTATAGGCCTGATGAGTTATGGCAGGATGACCTTTCTCCATGATTCTTCCCGCTGTTACGTAAAGTTAGAGTCAGATGGTAGTGTATTAATTAGATCCGGAATACCTGATTTAGGTGGAGGGCAGATTTCTTTACTCTGTCAAATTGTTGCTGAAGAGTTGGGCGTACCTATGTCTCAGATAAAAATCTACCATAGTGATACAGCATTAACCCCTCTTGCCGGTACCACGACTGCTACCCGGCAGACCTATATGTCCGGGAATGCTACCCTCAAGGCTGCCCGAGAGATAAAAAACAGAATTTTAAACAAAGCTGCGGAGATATTAAATGTTAATGCGGATAAGTTAGATATTTTAAATCAAGAAATTTTTGTAATTTATGATAAAACACAATTTGTACCTCTGGCTAAAGTGGTAAGTGCTTGTAATTCTACTGGAATAGAGCTATTTTATGAAGCCCAATTTAATGCCCCATCTACCATAGTGCCTGACTTATCCAATATAAGAGGGATGACCTTCCCTGATTTCACTTTTGGAGCCCAGGCAGTAGAAATTGCAGTGGATATTGAAACCGGACAAATAGAAATTTTAAAACTGATAACTTGTTATGATGTAGGGAAAGCCATTAATCCTTTGAGTGTAGAAGGCCAGATGGAGGGTGGCTCAATATATGGAATGGGCTATGCCCTTACCGAAGAGGTTATTATGGAGAAAGGAATTACCATGACCCCGTCTTTTGCTGAATATATTGTTCCCACAGCGGCTGATGTGCCTGATGTAAAGGCGATTTTAGTAGAATCAGGTGGGGGGTTAGGCCCTTATGGAGCTAAGGGAATAGGTGAACCCTCTTGTAGTATTATTGCCCCGGCTATCTTGAATGCTATTTATGATGCAGTAGGCGTAAGAATTAAGAGCTTACCCGCAACCCCGGAAAAAATAATAAGAGCCTTAAAAAAAGAGTACTTTAAAAAATAAAAAATATTTTGTGACAAAAGCAGGGATTTGAGCTTGAATTGTAGTATAAAATTTACTGGGAGTTAGTGTAAACTTTAGTGGAATAGTTAGATAAAAAGAAGAATAATAATTTTTTGTATCTTTTATTCAGTTGACATAGGGTAATGTTTTAGTATAAAATGATACCAATTATGGAAACTATATCTAAACAAAAAGCAATTCAAATTTTAATTCAAAAGAATATTAGTCTGCTGGATATTGGTACTGCTCAGAAAATCTTCTCCTTTCAAAAAGAGAATAGTCTTTATAAATTCCTGCAGAGATTAGAAAGGGCTGATATCCTAAAAAGGATTGTTAAAGGAAAATATTTATTTTCTTTTAAAAAAATTAATGATTATGAATTAGCTAACCTTTTACTTACTCCTTCTTACATTTCTTTAGAAAGCGCACTCTCTTTTTATGGGATTTTAACTCAATTTCCTTATACCATCACTTCGGTTACTCCTGCTAAGACTAAGAAGATTGTCTATAATGAAAAGGAATTTGAGTTTGCTCACCTGAAAAGGGAGTACTTTTTTGGTTTTGTAAAAAAAGATAATTTTTTAATTGCCCTGCCGGAGAAGGCCCTACTAGATGAACTCTATTTTATTTCCAAAGGCCTGACAAGCGTATCCTTAGATGAAATAAATTTATCTCCAATTAATAAGAATAAGTTGAAAAAAATGATAAAATATTATAATTTCTTACCTTTAAAAAATTTGGTGGAAAAATATGTTAAGTAGAGAACAAGTACAAGTTTTTGCTCAACAATTGAAGATAGATTCATTTTCTATCTATCGAGAATATCTTCAACTCCTATTTTTAAAATATTTTTATGAATTACCAGCGAGTAATCAGATTTATTTTAAAGGAGGGACTTCAATTAAGTTTTTATATGGGTCTTTTAGGTTTTCTGAAGATCTGGATTTTAGCAGTATTTTAAGTGAAGAGGAGATTTACACTTTAATTCAAAAAGTAATAAAGAATCTCTCCAGGGAACTACCGGTATATTTTAAAAAAGAGGAGTCTATTGCCGATTCTTTTACCGGGAGAATATTTCAAGAAATATCCGATTTTAACTTTCCCTTAACGGTTAGGTTAGATATTTCTTTCAGAGAAAAACCGATTTATATTGAAAATAGTTATGTTGAAACTACTTTTCCTATTTCTCCCTATCCTTTAGTGGTACATTTAGCAGCCAAAGAGATTTTAGCCGAAAAAATTAGAGCTCTAATCATTAGAGGGAAGGGAAGGGATCTTTTTGATATCTGGTTTTTATTAAGTAAAAAGATAGAGATTGACAGAGATTTGGTTAATTTGAAGATGTCTTTTTATAACAAAAAAATTGACCTTAAAGAGATTATGAATATTATCAAAGAGATGCCCGATCAGAAAATTAAAAAAGATTTGACTAAATTTTTACCCTTGAATCAAAGAGCAACCGTTGAGAAAGTAAAATTCTGGTTGATTGAAAAGTTAGAGAAATATTTGCTAAAAAGTTAAACTTCAATGGTTAACTCGTAAGAAATGTTTCTAATTATTTTATATTTATGGAGAACAAAACAGATGCGAATCAGTGAGGCGTTAGGTTTAAAAGAAAAGGCATTTATATCTTTTGTAGGAGCAGGAGGGAAGAGCACTCTTTTTAATCGATTAGCTGAAGAACTGCTTCTTAAAAATAAACGGATAATTCTAACTACCACTACCAAGATGTTTGCCTGGCAGTTAACTCCTTTTATGAAAAAGGGTAGATTAATTGAAGGCCACAATGAAGAGACTGTTCGGAAATTTATTAATAAATACTTTTCTGTGAAAAGTAAAACCGGAAGATTAGCAGTTATAAGAAAGAAGATAGAGGATAACGGAGAAGAAAAAGTATCCGGCCCGTCCCCTGATTGGCTGGATAAATGGTGGGAGGATAAGTTAACAGATTATTTTTTAATAGAAGCCGATGGCGCAGCGGGGAGGCCGGTAAAGGCGCCGGCTTCTCATGAGCCGGTTATTCCTTTATCGACTACAAATTTAATCGGAGTGATTGGCATAGATGCCCTGGGTCTTTCTTTGCAGGAAGAAAATGTTTTTCGTTCTGAAATTTTCTCCCAACTGACCGGATTAAAATTGGGAGAAAAGATTGGGATAGAAGCATTATCTCTTTTAATCTGCCATCCCGAAGGTTTATTTAAAGG
>DASRME010000054.1:0-11259 GCA_035648095.1 Atribacterota bacterium
TTTTAAAATCGTCACTAAATATATAAAAGTTCAAAACTAATAAATTTAAATGATATGTTATAGCTTTTAGATGTTTGTTTTATCTAAAATTGATTTTTCTGATGTGATACGCGATAGGATATACTCATATTTGATTCGAAATAATATTAATTAGAAATAGGAGGAAAATATGATTACACAAGGGATAGTACTTGCATTCTTGGGTTCTGCAACAGCTATAGGTTTGGCCTGTTCTGGTTCTGGTATTGGGGTAGGCATAGCTGGAGCTGCTGGGGTTGGCGTAATGATTGAAGAACCGGAAAAATTTGGTTTAGTATTATTTTTACAAGCTTTTCCAGGTACACAAGGTATTTATGGCTTATTAGTTGGATGTTGGGTCTTAATGAAATCAGGTATTCTTGGAGGTTCGCCAATTCCCTTGGATTTAGATCAAGGTTGGCAGATATTTTTTTCCTGTATACCTGTAGGCGTAGTAGGCTTTTTCTCTGGATGGTATCAGGGGAAAACTGCTGCCGCAGCCATAGGATTAGCTGCAAGAAATCCAGGAGGAGTTGGAAAAGCAATAGTAATGGTTACTATGGTGGAAACCTATGCAGTATTTTCTTTATTGGCTTCTCTGTTACTTTTTAACGGAATAGCTCTATAAAAGGATGGATATAATATGACTATTAAAGATATAAATGACAAGATTATATCTGATGCTAAAATTCAAGCAAATAAAATTATCGCTCAAGCTGAAGATAATGCAACAAATATAATAAAAAAAGGCGAAAAAGAAGCAGATAATGTTAAGAAAGCAATATTATATAAAATCAACCAAGAAGCCTCTCTAAAGAAAGATAAAATAGTAACTGAGGCAAACTTAGAAGCAAAAAAGACTATTTTATTAGAGAAACAAAAAATTATGGAAGATGTTTTTGTTAAAGCTTTAGAAAGCATTGTAAGATTGAGTAATCAAGACTATCTTCATTTTATAAAAAAATTGATATTAGATAATATTGAAAGTGGCGATGAAACTATTTTTACCGGGTCTTTAGATAAAAATAAAATATCCAAAGATTTTATAGAAGAAATAAATAAAGAATTAAAAACTAAGGGTAAGAAGGGTGAATTAAAATTATCTACTTCTTACCTTCCGATAAAAGGTGGCATAATCATTGGGTCTGGTGCGATAAGAAAAAATATTTCGTTAGAATTATTATTAAAAAACATTCGAGAAGAATCAGAAATGCAAATAAGCAAATTATTATTTAATTAACCTATTTATGCTAATATTTATTACAGGTTTTTAATAGAGGAAGGGTATTCATGTTCAAATATTTTACCGCAGATACCAATGATCAAGAAGAATATGCTTTTGCCAATGGAAATATAAAGGCATTAGAAAAGGGATTATTGAATAAAGAAATTCTGGACAGAATGATAAAATCCTGCGATATTGTTTCTGCTTTAAAAGTATTGACAGAAAGTGATTTAAATGATTATTCTTTTGATCTTAATAATCCTTCAGATTTTGAGAATTCATTAAATCAAGAACTATTCCACACCTATGACATTATAAAAAGTATTTCCCAAGTCTCTACTTTTAATTTTCTTTATTTCACCTTTGCCTCCAAGTATGATTTTCTCAATATCAAGATACTTATAAAATCAAAATGTCTAAAAAAAGAATTTTCTAATGGATTAATTTCATCAATTGGTACCATAGATATAGAAAAACTTAAATTAGCGATTAGAGACGAAAAGTATGAAGATATTCCCGATTCTTTTGAGCTTTTAATCAAAAAAACCTTCTCGGAATATAATAAATTTAAAGACCCTGAGATGATAGATTTTGTTTTAGACAGAGAAAGATATGTTATGATATTTAATAAAATTAGAGAAATAGAAATAATTGAAAGCGAAGAGCTTTTTTTAAAAAGATTTCTTAATATAAATATAGATCTTAATAATATAATTAATTGCATTAGGGTAAAGATAAGAGGAGAAAAAAAAGCTTTTATTAAAGAGTTTTTAATTCCCGAAGGTGATTTTAAAATAGAAAAAATAATAGAAATATATGATTCTCCTTTATCTTCCTGGTTTGAAAAACTTAAATATACTGATTATAAAGACATCATAGAACTGGGCGTAAATTATTTTCAAAAGAATAATTCCTTAATGGAATTGGAAAAATTAAGAGATAATTTTATTCTAAATTTTTCAAAAATTGGAAAATATATTACCTTTGGGATTGAACCATTAGTGGGATTCATTACCGCGAAAGAGAATGATATAAAAAATATTAGAATCATACTATCAGGTAAGTTAAATAACTTATCACCAGAAAAAATAAAAGAAAGAGTACGTGATACTTATGTATAAAATTGCGTTAATTGGAAATAGAGATACCATCATCGGTTTTAAATTGCTGGGAATCTCTCTATTCCCCATAAATAAAAAGGATGAAGCTGTAGAAATATTAAATAAATTAATAAAAGAAGAATATGCAGTGATATTTGTAACCGAAGAGATAGCCTGTCAAATAGTTGATGAAATAAATATGTTACAAAAAACATCTTTTGCAAGTATAACCGTAGTTCCCAGTAAATTAGAAAAAAAACATCTAGGACAAAATATATTGAGGAAAAATATTGAAAAAGCTATCGGAACAGATATTTTATTCAGAAAAGAGGTAGAATAATGGAAACAGCGAAAATAATTAAAGTTGCTGGACCAGTAGTAGTGGCAAAAGGACTTAAGAATGCTAAAATGTACGATGTAGTAAAAGTTAGCGGCCAAAAATTAATTGGTGAAATAATTGAATTAAATAAGGATTTAGCTACCATCCAAGTATATGAGGAAACTTCAGGAATAGGTCCTGGAGAACCTGTTTTTTCTACCGACATGCCCCTAAGTGTGGAATTAGGTCCCGGTCTTATCTCTTCTATTTACGATGGTATTCAACGACCCTTAGACATATTAAAAACAATAAGTGGGGATTTTATCACCAGAGGCGCAGAAGCGTTTGCCATTGATAGAAAAAAGAAATGGGATTTTGAGCCTACTTCTAAAAAGGGAGACAAAGTAATACCTGGCGATATTATAGGCACTGTCCAGGAAAGCAGTATTGTTAAACATAAAATTATGGTTCCTTTCGGGATACAGGGTGAGATTAAAGAAATATATAAAGATAAATTTACAGTTACAGATACTATTGCCAAAATAAAAGATCTGGAAGGTTCGATTCACGAAATCAAAATGTTACAAAAATGGCCGGTAAGGGGACCAAGACCCTATAAGAAAAAATTGCCTCCTATTGAACCATTAATTACCGGACAAAGGACAATAGATATGTTTTTTCCTATTACTAAGGGAGGGACAGCGTGTATTCCGGGTCCTTTTGGTAGTGGAAAAACCGTAGTACAACACCAGATATCTAAATGGTGCAACGCAGAAATTATTCTCTTTATCGGATGTGGTGAAAGAGGGAATGAAATGACCGATGTTTTATTGGAATTTCCGGAATTAATCGATCCTTATTCCGGAAAACCACTCATGGAAAGAACTATCTTGATTGCCAATACATCAAATATGCCGGTAGCTGCTCGTGAGGCCTCTGTTTATACTGGCGTAACTATTGCGGAGTACTATCGAGATATGGGATATAATGTTGCGCTTATTGCTGATTCAACTTCTCGTTGGGCCGAAGCAATGCGCGAGATATCAGGTCGGTTAGAAGAAATGCCAGGAGAAGAAGGATTTCCTGCTTATTTAGGTACTCGAATTGCAAGTTTTTATGAAAGGTCTGGAAGAATACAATGTATTGGTAGTGATAATAGAGAAGCAACGCTAAGTATTGTTGGCGCGGTATCACCACCTGGAGGAGATTTATCTGAACCGGTTACCCAAAACACTTTACGTACTGTTCAAGTTTTTTGGAGCTTACAGGATAAATTAGCCTACAAAAGACATTTTCCCGCAATAGATTGGTTAACAAGTTATTCTCTTTATTTGTCTGGCTTATCTGAATATTATAAAAATGAAATCGATGAAGAATATATGGAAATACATGATAAATCCATGGCATTACTTCAGGAAGAAGCAGAATTAGAAGAAATTGTAAGATTGGTAGGTGTTGATGCTTTATCGCCTAAGGAAAAATTAACATTAGAAACAGCTAAATCTATTAGAGAAGATTTTTTACTTCAAGATGCCTTTGATATAATTGATTCATTTTGTTCTAACAAAAAACAATTTCTTATTTTAAAACTAATTATAGATTTTCACAAAAATGCTGAAAAAGCAATTGAAAACGGGGTGACTATGGAAAAATTAAATGCATTACCCGTAAAAGCAAAAATAATTAGAGCAAAATTTATAGAAGAAAAAAACTTACAAGCATTTAGTAAAATTGAAAAAGAAATAATATCCCAAATTGCTTCAACAATCGATTAAAGGGAAGGAGATAACCATAACAGGATGATTAAAGAATATTTGACCATATCAGAAGTAGCTGGTCCTTTAATAGTAGTAGAAAAGACCATCGATGTAAAATATCAGGAATTAGTTGAAATAGAATTATCTTCCGGAGAAATAAGAAGAGGACAGGTACTTGAAATTACTGAAGATAAGGCAGTTGTCCAGTTATTTGAGGGAACCACAGGGATTGATGTATCAAATACTAAGGTTCGTTTTTTAGGTAAAGTAATAGAATTGCCGCTTTCCCTGGATGTTTTGGGAAGAATATTTGATGGCTCGGGAAGACCTATAGATGATGGTCCTCAAATTATAGCTGAAAAAAGATTAGATATAAATGGAAATCCAATTAATCCTTATGCTCGAGATTACCCTAACGATTTTATACAGACCGGTATTTCTTCTATAGATGTATTGAATACGCTAGTCAGAGGACAAAAGTTACCTATTTTTTCTGGTTCAGGATTACCTCATGCAAAACTAGCTTCCCAAATCGCTCGACAATCAAAAGTATTGGGAAAAGAGGAGAAATTTGCTGTGGTATTTGCAGCCATGGGGATTACTTTTGAGGAAGCAAATTTTTTTATAAGTGATTTTAGAAGAACCGGGGCAATAGAGAAGAGCGTTATGTTTGTTAATTTAGCCAGTAACCCCGCCGTAGAAAGAATAATAACTCCTCGAATGGCTCTAACTTGTGCAGAGTACCTTGCCTTCGAAAAAGATATGCATATACTGGTAATACTTACAGATATGACCAATTATTGTGAAGCTTTAAGAGAAGTGTCTGCGGCTCGAAAAGAAGTGCCTGGCAGACGTGGTTATCCCGGTTATTTATACACAGATTTAGCCAACTTATATGAGAGAGCCGGAAGAATAAAAGGGAGGAAAGGGTCAATAACTTTGATACCAATATTAACCATGCCAGAAGATGATAAAACTCATCCCATTCCAGACTTAACCGGTTATATTACGGAAGGGCAGATCATTCTATCAAGAGAATTACACCATAAAGGGATTTACCCTCCTATTAATGTATTACCTTCTTTGTCTCGTTTAAAAGATAAAGGAATTGGGATAAATAAAACACGCGAAGATCATGCAAATGTTATGAATCAACTTTTCGCATCCTATGCAAGCGGTAAGGAAGCTAAAGAATTGGCAGTCATTTTAGGAGAAGCTGCCTTAACAACAATAGACAAGAAATATGTTAAATTATCAGATAAGTTTGAGGAAGTATTTGTTAAGCAGGGTGAAGATGAAAATAGAACTATAATAGATAGTTTAAATATAGGATGGGAATTGTTAACAATATTACCAAAAGAAGAATTAAAAAGAATAAAAGATGAATTTATAGAAAAATATTTACCATCGGATATAACTGCGGAGGAAAAAGATACTAATGCTGTTAAAGATTAATCCAAATCGAATGGAACTACTCAGATTAAAAAAGAGATTGGTTGTCGCTAAGAGAGGATACAAATTATTAAAAGATAAACGGGATGCATTGATTCAGGTGTTTGTTCAGTTAGCGAGAGAGAGTAATACAGTTAGAGAGGAATTAGAGGAAAAACTTCTAAAATGTTATATTATTTTCTCTAATGCCTCTTCCTTAATGAGTAAGATAGCTTTGGAAGAAACCTTGATGTTCCCGAAAGCAAAAAGTAGAGCTGAAGTGTCTTTTAAAAATGTAATGAGCGTAGATGTTCCTCAATATAAATATAAATTCGAAGGTAATTATTATTCATATGGTCTGGTGAGTACTACGGCAGAGTTAGACGGTGCTCTAAAAAAATATCATGAAATATTACCTTTAATGCTAAGAGTAGCAGAGCTAGATAAATCAGTCACTCTTTTAGCTAATGAAATTGAAAAAACCAGGAGAAGGGTTAATGCCTTAGAATATGTAATCATTCCGGATTTGGAAGAAACCATCAATTTTATTACTATGAAATTAGACGAAATGGCAAGATCAACCAACTCAGCCATTATGCGAATTAAAGAAATTATAAGGGGCTAAAAAACGGCGTAAATTACAAATACACCGTTTTTTTATTTATATCAAATTATTCTGTCATTGCGAGGAGTGAAGCAAGCCTGCCCCAGCGAAAGCAGGGGAAGCAATCCCAAGTCATTGTAATTTTATTAAAAAAACGCTCTATTAAATCTATAAAATTATTTTAAAGGGATCATAATGAAGATTGGAATAATTTCTGATATTCATAGTAATTCCGAAGCAATAAATTGTGTTTTAAAGAACATTGAAAAAGTTGATGAATTTATTTGTTTGGGAGATATTGTTGGTTATGGTGCTGACCCCAATGATTGCATTGAAAAGGTAAAAGATATAAACTGCAGATGTATAGGCGGAAATCACGATTTTGCAGTTGCAGGAAAACTAGATATAGATTATTTTAATGATGCCGCAAGATTTGCAATATTATGGACTTCTCGGCAGCTAACAAATAAAAATCTTAATTTCTTATTAAGCCTGAATAAAAAGCTTGAGCTTAAAAATAATATTATTGCGGTTCATGGTAGTCCTCAAAACCCAATATTAGAATACATTTTAGATAAAAACACCGCAAGATTAATTTTCAATAAGTTTAATTATAAGATATGTTTTGTAGGGCATTCTCATTTAGCAGGATGTTTTTCTTTTAATGAGGATGATAATCAAATAGATTATTTAAGTTTTAACAATGGTGGTTATGTTGAAATTAGCAAGAATAAAAGGTATATTATTAATTGTGGGAGCGTTGGTCAACCTCGTGATGGTAATCCAAAGGCAAGCTATGGAATTTATGACCTAAAAAACGGAATTGTTAGTATTTATCGTGTTTCCTATCCGATTCATCTAACTCAAGAAAAAATAATTAATGCCGGATTACCCCATAGTTTAGCTGATAGGCTAAACTATGGTAGGTAAGTTATTATGTGCCCGTGGCTTAATTGGATAAAGCGACGGCCTCCGGAGCCGTAGATTGGAGGTTCAAGTCCTCTCGGGCACACCAATTTGTGTACACCTTCCGTTGTCATTCCCACGAAAGTGGGAATCCAGAAGCAAAAGACAAGAAAAGAAAGATAGATTCCCGTTTCCACGGGAATGACAGAAGTCAGTCAATTAAATAATTATCATACAACTAAGGATAGAATAAATTATATGTTCTATTATGTAGTAAGAGCTTTACTTTGGTTATTACTAAAAGTATTTTGGCGAATGGAAATAATTGGTATTGAAAACCTTCCCGAAAGCGGAGGTTTGATCATTGCTTCAAATCATGTCAGTTATTTAGACCCAGCTGTTTTAGCTGCTTCATTAAATAGAAAAATATATTTTATCACTAAAAAAGAAGTTTTTAAAAATGGCTTTGTAAGTTTTATCCTTAAGAACTTGAACACAATTTCAGTAGATAGGAAGAATACTGATATACTTGCTTTTAAAAAAGTCATTAATATCTTACGAGAGGGAAAAATATTAGGTATATTTCCGGAGGGTACACGTTCATTGAATGGAGATCTACAAGAATTAAAATTGGGTGCAATAAGAATTGCTATGAAAACGGGGGTTCCCATCTTGCCGGTGGGAATTATTGGCACTCATAAGATATATCCCCGGGGCATAAAATTTCCTATTTTATTTAAACATAAAATAATTGTGAAATATGGTACTCCTCAATATTTAAACCAGCTAAAATCAAGAGATAAAATATACCAAAAGGAAGAATTAAATATATTAGGTAATAAAATAAAGGAATTATCTGCAATAAATACTTAAATAAGTATTATAATAATATAATAAAACTATAAATAGAAAAAGGTGGTATTATGAAAAAACATTTATTAATTATTTTAACAATACTATTAACTTTTTTATCTGTTAACGCCATAGCGGAAAATAATTATATTATTTTGCAAACTTTTGGTGAATATGGTAATAGACCTGGTGAATTCAACTATCCCGCAGGTATTACCATAGATAAAGATAATAACTTGTATATCAGTGATTGGGAGAATGACCGTATACAAAAATTCAGCTCTGAGGGAAAATTGCTAAAGGTGATTCCGGAGGGAGAAGGGGAGGATGCCTTAAAACTTGATGGCCCGGTAGGCTTGGCTTTGGATAGTCAGGGAAATATAATCGTAGTAGAACAATTTAATCATAGGATTCATAAAATATCACCAGAAGGTAAATCCTTACAGATGATTGGAAAAGAAGGTAACGGTCCGGGTGAATTTTCTAATCCAAGAGGCATTGCCATAGATAAAGATGATAATATTTACGTTGTAGATACAGAAAATAGTAGAATAGAAATATTTTCTCCTAATCTCGAGTATATTAAACAATTTGGAAAAGAAGGCATGGGAGATGGTGAATTTTACTACCCAAGAGGAATTGCTTTCGATAATGAGGGTAATATATATATTGCCGACACTTTCCATGACCAGGTACAGGTATTTAGCAAAGAAGGCATATTTTTAAGAAAATTTGGAGAAAGCGGGAGTAAACTTGGTCAGTTTAGCGGCACAAGATATATTGCTTTTGATTCAAAAAATGATATATATATCACTGATTATAAAAACGGAAAAGTAGTAAAATATAATAATGATAATAATTTCGAATTAGAATTTGGTAATGAATTGGATAACATTAGTTTAAATTACCCTGAAGGAATTGCTATAGATGACAGGGATTATATTTATATTGCTGATGCCGGAAATAATAGAATTGTAAAATTTTGCGTATCCCAAATAGTTATTCATACTAATTTAGGCGATAAATATAGCGAAGAAAAGAATTGGGAGAAAGCAATATTGGAGTACGAACAGGTTATTTCTATAGATCCTTTAAATATCGATGCTCGTGAAGGAATTGCTACTGCTTTTTATGATAATAAACAATGGAAAGAAGCTATCGAAGCTTATAAATATCTTCAAAAAGACCATCCGGATGATCAGAAAATAGGATTAAAAATTAATGATTCCCAATATAATTTAGCTGTAGATGATGAAAATAAATCTCTTTTTAAAAAAGCATCAAAAGAATACAAAGAGGTATTAAATATAAATCCCAATTATCCTTCAGCCAAAAAAAGATATTATTTATCTTATGCTAAATATTTGTTTTATTCACCTTATTTTAGGATAGCCTTTATATCCTTAATTATAGTAATATTTTTTATCATACTATTACCAAAAATACGAAAGATGAAAAAAGGTAGTCGACATACCAAAGGCGAAAGATTTTAATGCTGAATGAATGAAAGTCCTTTATATATAGAAGTAGAGGAGGGGATCTTATGAAAAAATTGGAAATAAGAAAACCTGCCGTTGCAGGTAGCTTTTATGCTGGTGATTCAAAATCTTTAAATATGCAGATTGAGAATTGTTTTTTACATAAAATAGGACCCGGTAAAATTCCTCTGGTAAACCCTAAAAGAGAAAACAATATCATTGGATTAGTTAGTCCACATGCAGGCTATATATATTCAGGACCTGTTGCAGCTAAAGGCTTTTATAAAATTGCTTCAGATGGTAAACCCGACACCATTATTATATTGGGTCCTAATCATCATGGCTTTGGGGAAGATGTTTCTATTATGGCCGAAGGAAAGTGGAAAACACCTTTAGGAGAATTAGAAATTGATACGGATATTGCAGAAAACATTTTAAAAAATTCCAAAATAATTAAAAACGACAAAAAAGCCCATCAGTATGAACATTCCATAGAAGTCCAATTGCCTTTTATTCAGTATCTTTTCGGTAAAGATATTAAATTTGTACCCATTTGCATGACTCGTCAGGATATTGATACAGATATAGAAATTGCCCGATCTATTTGTTCTTCTGTGGTTGATAAAAACATTTTAATCATTGCTAGTTCAGACCTTACTCACTATGAAACACAAGAATATGCTGAAAATGCTGATGCACAAGCAATAAATGCCATTCTTGAATTCAATCCTAAGAAATTATATGACATGATCTACCATCAGAATCTAACCATGTGTGGTCCTGGTCCGATTACTGTCATGCTTATTGCCTGTGAAACATTAGGTGCAAAAAAAGCTGAGTTACAAAAATATGCCACTTCAGGAGATGTTTCAGGAATATATAACCAGGTTGTTGGTTATGCGTCTGTAGCTATCCAAAAATAATGCAGAACTTGTGTCTACCCGTAGAAAATGATATTGATATTATGAAAATGTAGGGGTCGGATTTATCCGACCCGTTTTTATTGCGGATTTTGTGAATCGAGCTTCTACGGAAAAAAGACATTCCTATACAATTAAATTATATATTTTTTTTAAAAAAATACTTACTAAATATATTGAGAAATAATAAGATGGTTGAGAATTATAGTTTTGGACAAATATTGGTTAACGGAAAAGAATATCATTCGGATATTATTATTTTTAAAGATCATATTTATGATAACTGGTGGAGGAAAGAAAGTCATAACCTTTGCATTGAAGATATAAATGAAATAATAAATCAAAAACCTGATATTTTGATTATTGGAACTGGCTTTTTCGGATTAATGAAAGTGCCGGAAGAATTAATAGAAAATATAAAATCATTAGGTATCGGACAAGTAATTACAAAAAAGACTGGAGATGCTTGTACCGAATACAATAAACTTTATAAAAAGAATAATATAATTGCTGCTTTTCATTTAACCTGCTAAACGTTATTAAATGATATTAATACAATGAAGATCTGCTTATTATAATTAATAAATAAGAAAAAATGAAGTAAATATAATAAAATGTATATTACTTTACATAAGATATATTATAGGAC
>DASRME010000055.1:0-2075 GCA_035648095.1 Atribacterota bacterium
TGAAATTCTTATCGAGGCAAAAATATTAGGGGTGGCAAATGTGGTTGAGGCAATGTCTTCTTATAAATCTTACCGGCCTGCCCTTAGTATGGATGAAGCTTTAAGTGAAATTTCAAAGTATAAAAATATTCTTTTTGATCCTGAAGTAGTAGATGCCTGCTTAAAGCTCTTTAAGGAAAAGGGATTTAAATTTGAGGAAAAGTGATAAAAAAGAAGCAACAGAAGTTCTTTTCGTTCCGCGAATAAGCATAAAAAAAGACGGCATCACTTTCCCTACAGAAATTGCCACTGTCGTATCGGTGGAGATGAATTCCTACTTATTTTCCCGGAGAGTTATCTTAAAAATATTCTTCCCGAGCTAAAACATCATATTCCTTTTACCATTTTTGAGTAGCTACCGGTATAATCACTATGTTTTTATTTTAGAAATTACCTTAAACTCATTCCATTATAAGGGAATGCGGGTCTATCATTAAATAAATAAAGACCCATTTTTTATTATCTGAGCTTTTTCAAAGAGAAGATTCTCCGGGGAAGGTATTTAAAATATTCAGAAAAGTATTCCGCTAATTTTTACTGCCGTATAGACCAAAAGAAGAGATAGGATACTATTTATAATAATTCTTAATTTTAGATGGTGCAGATATTGGTTAATCATTGCTCCGAATAAAGCCCAGGTTAAAATAGAACAAAAGCCTATGAGGGCAAAGCCCAATGAGAATATGATAATATAAAAGGGATTACCAATAAGGGAATTTAGAAAGACCGAGTAAAGGGTCAAGCCATAAATGATTCCTTTAGGGTTTATAAATTGAAGTAATATACCTTTGCAAAAACCCCAGAGATACTGGTTAGATTTTTCTTTAAAGGAAAAACTGGCTTTAAAAGTGCCGTAAGCCAAGTAGAGAATATAGGCCGCTCCAACCCAGCGCATGATAGGTTCGACAGAGGGAATGGCTATAAAAAGCAGATTAGAAAATAATCCGCAGAGCAATAGTAATAAGAAAAATCCGGTAACAATGCCATAAAGGTAATTCATGGTTTTTTTAATTCCAAAATTAATGCTCATGGAGGCACAGCTCAGGTTATTGGGTCCCGGAGTGAAGGTAGTAATCAAGACGAAGGGAATTAAAGTACTAAAGTCAATTAAATTCATTTTTAATCCCTCCTTAATTATTTATTTTGGATGATAATTTATAAATTCATGCGGCAAGGAAAAGTGTTTACCAATTTACCCTAAAAAAGTTTTATTGTCAAGAAATTTACATAAATTTGCATAAATTACAAAACCTGATAAAATTAAAAAAAATGTTTAAAGATAACTTAAACTTAATATAATTTAGTCTAACAATGGGCGAAATCAAGGTTGATTTAAAATAGGTAGAAAGGGTTAAGATATGAATAAAACAATTAAAAGTGTATGTGTATATGGTATTGGAGGCGTCGGTGGTTATTTTGGCGGCAGGATAGCCCATGAAATTAGCAAGGGTAACCGTGCTATACAGGTCTATTTTATTGGCCGAGGAGAACATTTAAAAGCCATTCAGCAACAAGGCCTGCATTTAATCACTGATAAAGAGGAATTTATTTGCTTTCCCAATATTGCCACAGATAATATAAGACATATTCCTACCCCGGATTTATATTTACTATGCGTAAAAGGGTATGACTTGGATAATGCTGTTGCATCAATTTCAAAAAATATATCCGCTGATACGATTATTCTTCCCTTACTTAATGGCGTAGATATTTATGAGCGTATCAGGACCAGCTTACAAAAAGCGATAGTCTCACCCGCAAGTGTCTATGTTTCCTCCAGTATTGAAAAACCCGGAACCATCAGACAAAAAGGTCCCGAGGGACATATCATCTTTGGCAAAGACCCGAAACACTTAAACTATGATTACAGGTTTCTCATTGAATTCTTTAATGAAACGGGAATTAGCAACACTTGGTATGATAATCCTTATCCTGCAATATGGGAAAAATATATATTTATTACAGCTTTTAGTTTAATGACCGCTTATTCAGGAAAAACAATAGGAGGAGTA
The DNA here is from genome assembly GCA_035648095.1 of Atribacterota bacterium. GTDB lineage: Bacteria > Atribacterota > Phoenicimicrobiia > Phoenicimicrobiales > Phoenicimicrobiaceae > Sediminicultor. The sequence goes on from DASRME010000055.1 coordinate 2,052, forward strand.
CTCGCTGATGATAAGTTAAAACAT
>DASRME010000056.1:0-2513 GCA_035648095.1 Atribacterota bacterium
TACGTCAATTAGATCTCGTTCTTGTTGGCTTAACTGATTGTATTTTTTCATGTCCTTGATGGTAGCATATTCCTTTCTGCTACCTCAAGCGTTGCACTTCATTATTGAACTGGTGATTCTAAAAACAACTACAGAAAAATAAATTTAGATAAAAGGGGACGGAGAAATCCGTCCCCTTTAAGAACTAACGGCTCATCTTTACTTTTATCTGCATATCATATTGCTTCTAATCGTTTCGAAAAATTTTCAAATATTTTTAAAAAAAAGAAGGATTTTTGACACATTGTGTGGTATATTTAAAGCAGTAAATTGGGTCACCCAGTAACCCAATCACATAATAAAAAGAGGCAAATGTGGAATTTAAAGAAATTACCCCTGTACGTTTATACGAGAGTGCAATAGAACAAATTATGGATTTAGTTAAAAGAAGCGAATTAAAACCAGGAGATAAACTTCCTCCAGAGAGAGAGCTAGCCGAAAGGTTATCTATTAGTAGAGGTTCTTTGCGGGAAGCCTTTAGAGTTTTAGAATCAAGAGGCATCATTAAGAGTAAGCCCGGTGGGGGAAGATACATTCGAGAGATCAGAAAAAATGGCTATAGTAATACAGAAAATATTATCTTAAGCTTAGAAAAATCTTCCATTCTAGAACTTTTAGAAGCAAGAGAGATTTTTGAGGTAAAAATTGCTAAAATTGCTGCCCAGAGAGCCACTGTTGAAGACACAGAATTAATTGAACAGGCTTTAAATAAAATGAACGAGGAAGAAGAACTAAAATATGGAAAACACACAGAATCAGATACTGAATTCCATTTAGCCATAGCTAGAGCCTCCCATAATTTTGTTTTTACCAATATAATACAGCTACATTTGGATTTATTAAAAGGGACCCGAGAAAAGACTCAGCAAATTCCCGGAAGGCGGGAGGAGCAATGGCGCGAACATCAGGCAATATTGCAGGCCGTTAAAGAACATGATACTAAAAAAGCCGGAGAAGTTATGCTGAAACACTTGAGAAAGGTAAGAGAAGTTTTGGTGAAAATATAAAATCAAATCGAGAGTTATATTAATAATTGGAAAAAGCAGAATAAAGATTAGGATATTCAAAGAATAGTATTTAATAAAAGTCAGGAGATTACAATATGAAAGAGATAAGAGTTCTGTCACCTGTAGGGATGTTGGGATATGGTTTCCCAGCAGAATCTTTTCAGAAAGGTTTAGAAAAGAAACCTCATGTTATAGCTGCCGATGCGGGTTCCACAGATGCCGGTCCCCATAAATTAGGAGCAGGAGTGGGTATTGTAAGCAAACAAGCAACCAAAAAAGACCTTACTTTAATGTTAATAGCAGGTTGCGAAAATAAAATACCGGTCATTATTGGTTCTGCCGGAGGTTCCGGTGCCGAAGTTCATCTTAATTGGACTTCAGAAATAGTAAAAGAAATTGCCAAAGAGAAAAATCTACACTTTAAGATGGCCTTGATTCACGCGGAAGTTGAAAAAGATTATCTTAAAAAAAAGTTAGCCGAGGGGAAAATAAAGCCTTTAGGTCCTGTCCCCGAATTAACTTCTAAAGATATAGAAGACGCTACTCGAATTGTAGCGGTAATGGGAGTTCAATCTCATATAAAAGCTTTAGAGCTAGGGGCAGAGGTTATTATTGCCGGTCGTTCCAATGACCCGGCTATGTTTGCCGCCCTACCCATTAAGGAAGGATATGACCCCGGACTGGCTTTACATATGGGAAAGATTTTAGAATGTGGCGCTATGGCCTCCACTCCCGGGACTACTTCTGATTGTATGATGGCATATTTAAGAGAGGATTGTTTTATAGTAGAACCGACTAACCCCATGCGAAAATGTATCCCAAGCACAGTAGCTGCTCATACCTTGTACGAAAAATCAAGCCCTTTGCATATTATTGGTCCAGAAGGGGTGGTTGATGTTACCGGATGTAAATTTGAGCAATATAGTGAAAGAGCGGTAAAGGTATCAGGCTCCAAATTAAAGAAGAGCGACACTATTTATATAAAATTAGAGGGGGCAAGTAAGGTAGCTTATCGGACAATATGTATTGCTGGCGTAAGAGACCCTATTATGATTAAACAGATTGATGAATGTGAAAAACATGTCCGTGACACTGTACTTACTTATTTTAGTAATATTTCTCCGGAAGATTACAGTTTAATCTTTCATATTTATGGAAAGAATGGCGTCATGGGAGAATTAGAGCCTCGAAAAGAGATTACCTCTCACGAACTTTGTCTTATTTTGGAAGTTGTAGCCAAAGACCAGGAGCTGGCCAACACTATCTGTGCTTTTGCTCGTTCTACTTTAATGCATTATTCTTATAAGGACCGTATTGCTACTGCCGGTAATTTAGCTTTCCCTTATGCCCCTTCAGATATATCCACCGGAGCGGTATATAGATTTAATATTCATCACTTAGTAGAAATCGATGACCCCGATGAGCTTTTTTCCATAGAAATAGTAGAAGTTTGAAACAATAAAAAGG
>DASRME010000057.1:0-2670 GCA_035648095.1 Atribacterota bacterium
AATTTTCGATATACTTATCTTGATTCCCAAAGAAGAGAAACACTTGGATTGGAAATATCAGTTTTTCTTGGCTGCAGGCTAAAGGTCTCAATCTCGTAATTATCTATATCAAATTTCTCAGAAATTTCTACTATCTTTTCATATTGCATGCCACTTCCGCTGCATAACTTTTGGGATCCATTTCTTTGTTTTGAGCTTCATCCGGATCTATCCATTCTTCAAAATCCTCTGGCTTTAAATCCGGAAAAGCAAGAAGAAGGTTGCCCATATCACCCTTAGGATCAATGACAATAGAGGGAATTTTATCCAGGGTTGCTTCTTCTATAATGCCGACTCCAAGCCCTGTTTTTCCGCTATCAGTCATTCCTGTAATAACAGCATGGGTGGTAAAATTATTTGATTTGTAAAGAAGAAGGTTATCGGTTGTTTCAAGGGTTTTTAGATTTACTTCTTTTCCTAAATAAAATAATCCTAACTTTTCATATAAAGATATTATATTTTTCACAATTTATCTCCTCTTAAAGAATATTTTTAAAAACCTATAAATAAGATTTTAAATACGAGTTGAAAAGATATCCTGTGATAAAATCAAATCTAAGCCCGGATTTTCGTTAAGTTAAAATCTAAACTTTACTTCAATTTATTTTAAATAAACTGAAAAATATACTAATAATTTCCTTTTAAGATAAAGTACAGAATCGTTCCCTAGAGAAAAAATAGGTGTCGCTATTATATCCCTGGAAATTTAAGGAGTCCCTCCTGTCCATGTCCATGTTCCTGGATTTATAAATTCTGGATAACAATTATTTTCGATTACTTCGGCATAGGCATCCCATAATGGAGTCCCATAAGGCCATTGCCAACCATCTGGAACTAACAATACTCTCTTGTCTCCGGTTCCAGCTACTAATTTCTCTTTAAAGCTATTATTACTATCCCAATAGATATTAATAAATGGTTTAATGTCAATTAAATTCCCATGAATATCAGTTTGAACAAAACCGCTATAACTATAAACAAATGGTGATTCAAATGTGATGGTAAGGTAAAAAACTTCTCCCGGAGTGGCAGCATTTTTATTGAAGAAAACAAATTCTCCTGGACATGGAACCCTTGAGGAAATTGAACCATTTAAATTATAGGTGCAAGATTCACCTACAAAAATACTAGGCATCTTTAGTCCAAATTCATGTTCTAGGTCACCAGAACCGTCGTTTTGGTATGTAATTGTAAATTTTGCTTCTTTTAGATAGTCACCACAAATAAACTTCCCATCTACATCAACATCACATACGCATTGACTGTAGTCATAATCATTATTCCCCTGGCAATCTCCACCGCTCCAATTAGTCCATTCCTGATCTTCAAATGCCACACGGAAACTATCCAAAGTAACTTCTACTTCATCTTCTTCGGGGCAAATTACCTCTGGGATTATACCTCCATAACACCCTGCAAAAAATGCAACTGTTGCAATAAATAAAACTAAGACAACTAATTTTAATGACTTAAAAACATACATAAGAACCTCCTTTAATTTTTTTATTTTCTTTTAAAAATGTTTTATTCTTTAGATAAAGATAGTGAAACATATTATTTTCTTGGTCATATTTTTACTGATTCACCATTTTATTAAAATTAAAAAAGAATTCATAATCAATTTCAAAAATTTCATTATATTCAATTTATAATATCATTGTATCACATCTACAAAATAAATAAAAATCCTCTTTTTTATAAAATAAAATTAACTTTATTACTATCGATTCACAGTTTTCGATTATAAAAAGTGTTAGGTAGATTTTGGAATTTTAGGTTCTCCACATTTGACATTTAATTCTCTTTCAATGCTGCTATAATTTTTTGCTTGATCTCACCTATTTTATGATTCGTTTTAATTTCTTGTTCAACTCTTTTAGCAGTCTTAGAGACAGTAGAGTAATCCATCTCAGAAAGCTGGCCAATCTCAGCCAAAGAAAGTGCAGTGAAATACTTGTGCCTCACTACCAAGAGCAATATTGCAATAGGATTATTGAAGAGGATTTTTCATGTTCTAATGTTGAATAACATATTCCCGATATTTTTTACCTGATTTATATTGTCAAAATAACCGTCCCTATGGCACCAAGGTTGACGTGACACTAGAGCCTGATGCCGGGGTTTGGTGCTATCTGGTTATTATTGGTATAAGTGTAATTATATTTGGTAATGATATTGTGGCAGTTTTTGTTAGAACAGTAGCAAATTTTACAGGCTCTGAATCGAGTAAAGCCTGATTCCATAATAACCTATAAGTTCCATCAGCTTTTACAACTCCAAAAAGACCACCAGAATAATCATGCCAACTATAAAATAAAGCTCTTTCTATCCCTATGTTTTTTATATAGTCAATCATTTCCGTTATCCCTGCAGCCTGCACTGCTTCATCGGTAGAATAATGTTCGATGTTTGTGGCACTTACATTAAATTCTGAAATATACATTTCAGAACCAAATTTATTATAGTTATCGGAGATTTGTTCTTTCCAATAATCATCAAACGTACCAATATCACTGCCTTTATAAACATTTAAACCGATAATATCTAAATCCCCTTTACCTGTTGCTCTCCAAATCTCATTATCCCAACTCATGGAATAACTTACATTTCCGTTTGTAAATATCTTTTTAA
>DASRME010000058.1:0-4671 GCA_035648095.1 Atribacterota bacterium
TGGTAGCCGGCATTGGGACCGGAGGAACTTTAATGGGGACAGGTAAATATCTCAAGGAAAAGAAACCAGAAATTAAAGTTGTAGGGATTGAACCTACAGTGGGGCATAAAATCCAGGGGCTTAAAAATATGCAGGAATCAAATGTCCCCAAAATATATCACTTGGAAAAATTAGATGAGAAGATTACCGTTGAGGATAACCCGGCATATGAGGCAACCAGATTCCTTGCTACTGAAGAGGGTATTTTTGTAGGGATGTCTAGTGGTGCAGCAGTAGCAGGAGCTTTACATGTAGCTCAAAAAATGCATTCTGGCATCATTGTGGTCATTTTACCCGATAGGGGAGACAGGTATTTAAGCACTACCCTGTTCCGGTCAACATGTGGTAAATGTCCACCGTAAAGATTATTGATAAGAATAAAAAGTAAAAATATGGCTTTCTATGAGGTAAAAGCATGTCTTTAGAAAAGAGTAAAAAGATTGAGCTTAAAATTTCTGGAATGACTTGTGCCATGTGTGCCGCAACAATTGAGAAGTCATTATTAAACTTAAATGGCGTTATGAATGCACAGGTGAACCTTGGAAATGAGAAGGTTATAGTGGAATATAATTCTGCAAAATTAAAGTTTATTGATTTGGATAATGCGATAAAAGATGCAGGTTATCAAATAATAAACGAAAAAGTCGCTTTTAAAATTGGAGGGATGACTTGTGCTGTTTGCGTAAAAACGATAGAAAATTCTCTTCTGAGATTGGATGGAGTTATAGAGGCGAATATTGATCTTGCTGGTGAAAAAGCTCAGGTTATCTATAATCCAAATATAGTAACCCAGGCAGAGATGAAAAGTACTATTGAAGAAACCGGATATCATTTTTTAGGTATAGTAGGAGAAAAGATAGAAGATTTTGAAAAAGATATAAGAGAAAAGGATTTAACAGAAAAACGCAATCGAATGATTGTAGGGTTTACTGCCGGTATTCTTTTAATGGCTCTAATGAACATTCCCATTCATTTATCTTTTCCGGTAGCCTATCTCATGTTATTTATTTCAACACCTGCCTTTATTTATATAAGCTATCCTATTTTTTCCGCTGCTTATCGTTCTTTGAAAAATAAGAGTTTAAATATGGATGTCATGTACTCTATGGGTATAGGGGTTGCTTTTGGAGCAAGCCTTTTGGCTACTTTTAATTTTATACTTTCCAGCCATTTTTTATTTTATGAAACAGCAGTTTTTTTAGCTACTTTTCTTACCATGGGGCGCTATTTGGAAGCGAGGGCAAAAGGAAAGACCTCAGAAGCGATTAAAAAATTAATGGGCTTACAGCCAAAAACCGCTGGTGTTTTAAAACCAAAGAATATTGATATAGAAATTCTATATTTTAAAGATTGTCCCAATTATAATAAATCAGTAGAACAGATAAAAAATACTCTTAAGGAGTTGAACATTTCTGTTTCTATTCAGTCGACTGAGGTAACCAAAGAGAATTTTAAAGATTATTCCTTTTGCGGTTCCCCGACTATTTTAGTGAATAAAAAAGATATAGAAGGGAAAGTGGATAAATTATTTAGCTGCAGAATTTACAATTATAATAATAGTCATTTTGGATATCCACCTGAGGATATGCTGACTGGTAAATTACTTTCCATTTTTGAAGAGCAGCAAATATCCATAGAAAAGATTGCAATAAATGATATATTAATAGTTAAGCCGGGAGAAAAAATTCCTGTAGATGGTGAAGTTATCGATGGTGAGAGCTATATAGATGAATCAATGATTACCGGAGAGTCCATCCCATCATTGAAGAAAAAAGGTGACAAAGTCGTTGGAGGAACTATTAATAAAAATGGTGTAATCAAATTTAAGGCAACTAAAATAGGAAGAGATACCATGCTATCTCAAATCATAAAACTGGTAGAAGAAGCTCAGAGTTCGAAACCACCCATTCAAAGAATTGCAGATAAAGCTGTAAATTATTTTATTCCCATAGTGTTAATCATTGCCCTTCTCTCTTTTGTAGTCTGGTATTTCATTCTTGATAATACTTTTCTTTTCGCGTTAACTAATTTAATTTCAGTTCTGGTTGTAGCTTGCCCCTGTGCGCTTGGCCTGGCTACTCCTACCGCTGTGACGGTAGGAGTAGGCCGGGGAGCGGAGCTTGGTATCCTTATTAAAAATGGAGAAGCTCTGGAAAGATCTGAAAAATTGACCACCATCATATTTGATAAAACCGGAACTCTTACCAAGGGAAAACCGGAAGTTACAGATATAATCGGTATTGGCATTGAAGATGGGGTCCTATTAAAATTCACCGCAAGCGTTGAAAAGAATTCTAAACATCCTCTTGCTGAGGCGATCGTAAAAAAAGCGGTTGAGAGTGAAATTGATCTTCTCGGTAGCGAAAATTTTAACACTTTTAGAGGTAAAGGCGTCATAGCAAAAGTAGAAGGAAAAGAAATACTGATAGGCAATAGAATCCTTTTAAAAGAGAAAAATATTTCGCTACCTGAAGGGGTTGAAGAAGATATTTTCCAACTTGAAAATGAAGGAAAAACAGTCATCTTGATCGCTTTTAATAACAAAATAGCTGGTATGATAGCTATAACTGATACATTAAAAGAAACAACCAAAGATGCAATTAAAGAATTTAAAGATATGAAATTTAATATTTTTATGATTACCGGTGATAATATTAGAACTGCAAATGCCATTGCCAAACAAGTTGGCATTGTCAATGTGTTGGCAGAAGTCTTACCTCAAGATAAGGCAAATGAAGTAAAAAAACTTCAAGGTAAAGGGGAGATAGTCGCCTTTGTAGGTGATGGTATTAATGATGCACCGGCTCTTGCTCAGGCAGATGTGGGCATTGCTATAGGTAGTGGTACAGATGTAGCCATAGAAACAGGAGATATAGTACTTATAAAAGATAATCTTTTGGATGCAGTGGCAGCTGTACAATTAAGTAAAAAAGTAATATCCAGAATTAAGCAAAATATATTTTGGGCTTTTGCTTATAATACTGCTCTTATTCCGGTAGCGGCAGGAATATTATATCCTTTTTTTGGCATTACTTTTAGACCTGAATTTGCAGGTTTGGCTATGGCCATGAGTTCTGTAACAGTAGTCAGTCTTTCTCTGATGTTAAAAAAATATGTTCCACCGGTAAAGGAAATCTCAACATAAAAAGGAGGTGACAAATATGGCTATTGATCCGGTATGTAAGATGAAAGTAGATGAAAAGACCGCAAAATTTAAGAGTGAATATAAAGGAAAAACTTATTATTTTTGTGCCCCGGGATGCAAAAAAGAATTTGCAGAAAATCCTGAAAATTATATTAAAAAATCAGATAAACATGAGCCACCACCTTACGGAGTTTGCTAATTTGAGATGAGGATGAAAAATATATTTGATTTTGGAAAATCAAATATATTACTGCATAAGAACTTCAATTTGGGACAAATAATAAATGAATGAGGGTATGCTTTTTTATTAATTTAAATACTACTTATTCAATCATATATGTAGTATATAATAAAAGAGTTTTATGAAACCATTTATAATACCTAAATATGAATTAAACTGGGTGTTATGATTATTTTTATAGAAAAAGGAGAAAAGATGAGAAAAACAAAGAACATTAAATTAATGGGTATATTACTCATTGTCATATTAATTATATTAGGCATTTCGGGTTGCAGTGGCAATAGCAGCAATAACAGTGAGAGGTATGGGGTTGATATTACCGAAAAAGAAGTGGTCAATACCAAAGACATTCTTTCTAGTCCAGATAAATATCTTGGTCAAACACTCAGATTGGAGGGGACGATTGTTCGAGAATGCCCCTCAGGGTGTTGGTTCTTTTTAGAAGACGAGACAGGTACCATTTATGTAGACATTAATCCCTCGGGTCTTAGTATTCCTCCAAAAGTTGGGAAAAAAGTAGCGGTTGAAGGTGTGCCGGAGAATAAAAATGGGAGAATAAGCATTAATGGAAAGGGAGTTGAATTTTAATGAAATTTTTTATTTTAGCTTACAAGAATTTAAAACGCCGGAAATCCCGTTCTTTTTTAACTATTGGTGGCGTAGCAGTAGCCGTAGCAGTTTTAGTCTGTCTTTTGGGTTTTAATGCCGGGTATCAAGGGGCATTAACCTCCGATATCGATAAGATGGGATATCAAGTTGTGGTCACTGCCAAAGGCTGCCCCTACGAGGCAGCAACCATGATACTTAACGGAGAAGCAGGGCTAAAATTTATAGACGAGGATATCTATAAACAAATAACCAGCGATCCTGATATTGATAAAATTACACCTCTTCTTGCTCAGTTAGCTTATGACCCGGAAAAAATGGAGGGCAAAGGAGGATTTACCAACTACCTTGGCATTGAAGAGAGTTATATGCCGCTTAAACCAAATGTAGAAATTATAAAAGGAGAATGGTTTTCGGGAAATGATGTCAATGAAGTAATTTTAGGATATGATGCAGCAGAATCTGAAAAAAAATCAGTGGGTGATAAAATATCCATACCCGGAAAAGATATTGTATTTACCATAGTCGGAATTTTCAACAGGACAGGTTCCCAGGAAGACGGAACAGTATTTTTACCTTTAAAAACAACTCAAAGAATCTTTGATACAGAAGGCAAATTGACCGGTATAGGAATTAAATT
>DASRME010000059.1:0-2358 GCA_035648095.1 Atribacterota bacterium
GATAGATAAGAGTTGAGGAGGATATTTTTCGATTGCTATTTTTCTCTCCGGGCTATACAAAGTAATTAAACCATCACGAAGGTCTATATTTATAGAATCGCCATGATTAACTTTTTTAATGAAATCTGGACATTTTAAAACCGGCAGTCCTATGTTTATAGCGTTTCGATAAAAAATACGTCCAAAAGATTCTGCTACAATTGCCTTAATACCTGCACATAAAAGAGATCGGGGGGCATGTTCTCTGCTGGAACCGCAGCCAAAATTCTTACCAGCAACTATTATCCAATTTTCACCCTCTATCTTTTTATAAAAATCCGAGATGATGTCTTCCATGGCATGTACGGCAATTTCATCCGGTAAAGTTAGATAAAGATATCTTCCCGGGTAAATCTGGTCTGTATCAATATCGTTTCCTACTTTAAATATTTTTCCTTCTATTATAGGTTTAAACATTCGGTATATTCCCTTTTCTTAAGTTGTTTGTATTTATTTGGTTTTATAAAAATTCTCGAGGATCGGCTATAACCCCTTTTAAGGCTGATGCAGCTACGGTAGCCGGGGAAGATAAAAATATTTTTGCTTCTGTACTACCCATCCTTCCGGGGAAATTCCTGCTGGAAGTAGATATACAGGATTCACCTGAGGATAAAACGCCTTCATGTGCGCCCAGACATGGACCACAGGAAGGCGTTGTCAAGGTTGCGCCTGCATTTAATAAAATCTGAATATATCCTAATTCAATGCACTTCTGTAATATTTTGTGGGAAGCGGGAACAATAAGCAATCTAACAGAGGGAGATATTTTTTTATCTTTTAAAATCTGTGCGGCTATTTTAATATCATTAATTCTCCCTCCTGTGCATGTCCCGATCAGCGCTTGTTGAATTGGTTTCCCTGCCGCTTGAGAAATTGATACAACATTATCTACGCTATGAGGAAGAGCGACCTGTGGTTCAAGTTCGGATATATCAAAATTAAAAATAGATTCATATTCTCCTCTGTTTATATTATTTGTTCTTTTTATAGATTTCAATTCTTTGTATTTCTTTGGATTAGTATGTAAAATATATTCCATGACTTTTTCATCCGGCCTAATATAGGTAGCTTTTGCTCCCATTTCCACTGACATATTACAGAGAACCAAACGCTCATCCAAAGACATTTTCTTTACTGTATCTCCATCAAACTCTAGTGCCTTATATAAGGCACTATCTGTCCCCAGCTGAGAAATAATATAAAGAATAATATCTTTTGCCATGATTCCTTTTCCCATTTTCCCTCTTATATTAATTTTTATGATTTCCGGAACTCTAAACCATATCTCCCCGGTAAGTAAGACGGCGGCCATATCTGTTGCACCGATTCCGGTTGAAAAAGCACCGAAAGCTCCGTGAGTAGTAGTGTGGGAATCCGTAGCAACCAGGACCATTCCCGGCCAGACTAAACCTGCTTCCTGCATGACTTGATGGCAAACTCCCCGATTAATATCAAAAAAATATTTTATTCCTTGCTCCTGAGCAAACTCCCGCATTTTCCTCTGATTTTCTGCGGCTTTTATGGTAGGTGCGGGGGCATAATGGTCCATAACAAAGGTTATTTTTTGAGAGTCCCAGACTTTATCCCCTCTCATCTCTTTAAAAGATAGTAGCACCTGTAAATACAAATCATTTATCTCTGCTAAATCTACTTTAGCCACAATAAATTCACCAGGTTTAACTTTTTCTCGACTAGCAGCGCGAGCTAATATCTGATGTAAAAGATGCATTAAAATATAAATCTCTCTTTCTTTAAAAGTGTTTTTATAAAATAATTTAAAATGAATTCATAATATTTAATTCTAAAACTTTTTAAACTAATTGCGGTACAACGGTATTTCCCGAGGGAAGAATGTAGGCCTGAAAATCTTCTCCGTATTTATTTTTAACATAATCTGTAGCTTGAGATAAATCATTCATAGGAATAAAAAATAGCTTGCGGACTTTGTCTTGAGGTAAAGAAGATATTAATATCACCTCTACTTCTTTTGCCACCCTGGCAATACTGTAAGCTTTGTGGCCGCCTAAGACAAATTTCTTCTTCAAGCGTTTGATGATATCATCGGGAGAGTTTGCCTCTTCTATCCACTTTTCAAAAGTATCTTCTCCGTAACCCTCAGGACATTCAGCAAGTAATATAATGGTACCTCCCGGTTTTACTGCCTGGTAGGCATTATCTAAGGCCTTCTGGGCCTGATAAACATTGATATCTTTAGGATAACCGCCAGTACTGGCAATGACAACATCTGCCTTTTTTTCAATAGGGCAGATGTATATTTGCTTGCACATCTCTACTCCCTGCTGCCATGAAGCTAATAAT
>DASRME010000060.1:0-2319 GCA_035648095.1 Atribacterota bacterium
AGCAAAAATTGAGGATGCTTTTGCGAGCAAACCTGTTATCTTTGCACCACCTCTCACTAATTAAATCGTGTTCCTTTCAGGGGTACTCTGTACCCCTGTTTGTGTTGCTCAAATATAGCGGTGCTGAGTAGTTACGTTAAAAAAGGGAATGTTGAAATAATATTAACACCAAAAGAATTTGATATTTTATACAGATTAGCTTCAAATAAGGGGAGAATATATTCTACTAAAATGCTCTATGAGATTTTATGGAAGGATACCTTTATAGAAACCGACAATACAGTCACGATGCATATTAAAAATTTAAGAGGAAAACTTGGAGACAGTGTTAAGAGCGGAAAATATATAAAAACCATTTGGGGACTGGGGTATAAAATTGAAAAGGATATTTAAGCTTAGAAGTGAATTAGCTTTTTTTGCAGTTATATCATTTATTATAATGGGATTATTTAATTTTATTATGCGAGAATTCATATTAGGTCCCTTTGTAAATAATCCTGAAAGTATCATAGAATATATTTATAGGGCACAATTAAATAAAATTGAATATCAATTAAAAAGTATCACTGTTAACGATGCTGTTGAATCCCAGAAATCACTAAATAAATTTGGATATTATCTTAATACATATGTTGTATTTATAGTGGATGAGAATGGAAGAGTATTAGCTGGAAACAATAGTGAAATTAAAAATATAGATGTCCATGAAATTGTAGATGGCAAAAAAGTATTTAAATTTATGAATGACGCCAAAAGTGTCGTTAAAATAACTGGGTGTGATTATCTAAAAGATGGATGTTATTTATTCTATATATATACAGGTTATGGAATGCTTGATAGATTTGAAAATTATGGACTTATAATTTCAATAATAATTTATGGATTTATCTTTTTCATGCTAATATGGGGACGCATATCATATATATCTAAAATTGAATCGTCTGTAAGAAGTATTGCGGATGGTAATTTATCTGAAAGAGTTCCATTAAAATATAAAAATGAGCTCCGTGAATTGGCAGAAGATATAAATTATATGGCTTCTGAACTGGATAAAGAAGAAAAGAAGAGAAGTGAGTTTCTTACTAATATTTCACATGACTTAAGAACTCCTTTGACCACTATACTTGGATATTTGAATATGATTAAAACCGGTAAATACGCTTCTAACGATGAACTTAATAACTATATGTCCATCATAAATAATAAAGGGTTGTATCTAAAAAGGATGGTTGATGATTTCTTCCAATTCTCTAAGCTTTCTTCTAAGGATATGATACTAGAAAAACAAAAACTGGACTTAAATGAATTGATTAGGCAGATTGGTGAAGAGGAGGACAATGAATTCAGGCAAAAAGGATTAGAACTTTCTCTGAAATTACCTCAGGAATCCATTCATATTGAGGTAGATTGCGATTTGTTTTTGAGAGCGATAAATAATCTTCTAAGTAATTCCCTTAAATATTCAAGATTGAATACAATAGTTGAATTAAAAATTAGTCAAGAAAAATATAATAATGAGTTTTATGCAATGATTTCGATATCAAATATACCTGAAGAAACAATTACTGATGCAGATATTTCTAGCTTGTTTGAAAGATTATATAAAAAGGATTCCTCTAGACAGAATGAAGGAAGTGGTCTAGGCTTATCAATTGTTAAAGATATTTGTGAACTTCACCATGGCTTTGCAAAAGCATTTAAACATAATGATCGACTGTTTTTTCAAATATTTATCAAAGAAAGTATAGGGTAATTTTAGTGCATGAGGGATGCTGTATCTTCGGTCAGAACTATCCTTGTACTTGGCACGAGAGGTTTGTCACGAAAATATGTGCCACCACTTCGGAAAGCTGGGTAACGAATTACAGTACCCATTTGAGATGCTGGGGAGGGGGCGCGCGGTAGTGGGTCAAAGGTTGCCACGGCAGGGTAGCCTCCCTCGTTGCTCGGGCAGCTACCCTGCTTGGCGCGCGGTTATCCTGTTTTGCCAGCCCGCTTATCGGGTCTTGGAGCCCCCCTATGTTAGGATAGTTGACGTAGCGACTAACGGAAAGTATCCTTGAAAAGGAACATAGGAGGAAAAACGATATGAGGTATCCTAAAGAGTTGAAAAGTACAATCATTGCAAAGATGTTACCACCAAACAACCAGTCTCTCAGTTCGATTCAGCAGGAGACAGGAGTCCCGGAAGGGACTTTGAAGTTATGGCGGAAGGAAATACGAGGAAAAGGATTTGCAGCTCCTTCTGGTGAAAAGCAAAGTGAGCTGTGGAGTACACGCGACAAGTACCTGATCGTGGTGGAGACATCCACTCTTCCT
>DASRME010000061.1:0-3718 GCA_035648095.1 Atribacterota bacterium
CTGCTGAAAAATTAGTTCCGGATTGTTATCTTGAAGCTGTGGAGAAAATGAATATCCAACCAATAGATAAACCCGAAATTAAGGTAATACAAATAGAAGAAGATAAACCATTCATTTTTGAGGCAACTGTTCAAGTAAGGCCAGAGGTAAAGCTAGGTTCTTTTGACAAAATTAGCATTCAAAAAGAAGATATAAAAGTAACAGATAGCGATGTAAAAAATGAAATAACAAGAATTCGAGAAAATCTAGCTAAATTAATAATTGTTAAAAACCGTAAAGCAAAAAAAAGTGACTTTCTAGTCATTAATTCTAAAGGATATATCGAGGGAAAAGAAATAGAAGGAAGTAAAGTTGAAAAACAAATGATTCAATTAGGTGAAAATATACCGCCTGAATTTAATAATAAACTTATAGACTGCTCTGCAGGTGATGAAAAAGAGATAAATATTTTAGTTCCTGAGGATGCCAAAGATAAAAAAATATCCGGTAAAGAAATCAAATATAAAGTTAAAATTATTGAAATAAAAGAAAAAGAATTACCTGAACTAAATGAGGATTTTCTTAAAACAGTAGGTAATTATAAAACGATAGATGAGTTTAATAAAGATATTAAGGATAAATTAGAGAAACAAGTGGAAATGATTAACAACAATAATTATGAGCATAAATTATTGGAAAAAGTAACCGATATTTGTGAAGTAAAGGTTCCAAAAGTATTAATTGAAAGAGAAGTAGAATATATGATGAAAACCTTGGAAGATGATTTGAAATCTAAAGATTTATCTTTACAGAATTATTATGAGAGTATTAAGACTGACGAAGAAAAAGTCAAAAAAGAATACGAAATTGTCGCTGAAAAAAGAATAAAGCAAGAATTAGTTTTGGATGAAATTAGTCGGGTTGAAAAAATTCAAGTTACCGATGAGGAAGTTAAAGATAGAATTCAAACCATTGCTAAAGAGATGAAACAGGATCCATTGAAGGTGGAGGCAACTTTGAATAAGAATAATAATTTAGATGGTTTAAAAGAAAGCATAAAAAGTGATAAAATAATCAGTTTCTTAAATAATAAGATAAAAATAATAACTTCTAAAAAGGAGGTTTAATCCAAATGAATTTAATACCCATTGTTGTAGAACAAACTCCTCGAGGAGAGAGATCTTATGATATTTATTCTCGTTTATTAAAAGATAGAATAATATTTTTAGGAACAGAAATAGATGATTCAACTGCGAATATCATCATTGCCCAATTATTATTTTTAGAAGCAACTGATCCTGATAAGGATATTTATATTTATATTAATAGCCCTGGTGGCTCTGTAAGCTCTACTATTGCTATATATGATACCATACAATATATTAGATCTGATGTTTCAACCATATGTATAGGTATGGCTGCAAGCGGTGCGGCTTTAATCTTAGCATCGGGCGCAAAAGGAAAAAGATTTGCTTTGCCTAATTCAAGGATTATGGTGCATCAACCCTTGGGGGGAGCGCAAGGTCAGGTTACAGATATTGAGATACAGACTCGAGAGCTGAAAAGAATTAAAGATACCCTAAATGAAATATTAACTCACCATACCGGGCAAAAATTAGAAAAAGTAAAGAAAGATACTGAAAGAGATTTCTATATGACTGCTCAAGAATCCAAAGAATATGGGTTGGTTGACGAAGTGATTAAAAATAGAGAAGAAGTAATAAAATAGTATCAAGTATCGAGTATATAGTATCAAGTATCAAGTATCGAGTATTGAGTAAAGAGTCTGACACTTTTACTTTTAATAAGTACTCGTTTTGATAATTTCAGAAATTTAAGCTTATTACTCGTTACACATTACTTGTTACTGTATTTTATACGAGATACAAATTGGACTTCTGACTTCTTTTCCTTACTCGATACTCGATACTGGATACTGAATTACTATACGCTACACACTACACTGAGAGAGGTGAAAAAATAATGAAGTGTTCATTTTGTGGTAAAAGTCAAGATGAAGTATATAAAATAGTTGCAGGGCCCGATGTTTGCATATGTGATGAATGCATTAAAGTATGTAATGATATTATATTAGATAGAAGAAAAAAAGAAGATATGCCATTTCACTTAAAAAATGTTCCTTCTCCCAAAGAGATTAAAGGTTATTTAGATGAATATGTCATAGGACAAGAAAAAGCGAAAAAAATACTTTCAGTTGCTGTATATAATCATTATAAAAGAATAAAAAGTAATAATATGGATAGAATAGATGAAAAAAATAATAAAACAGATAAAGAACAGGAAGAGATAGAGTTAGAAAAGAGTAATATTCTATTACTAGGCCCTACTGGGTGTGGAAAAACTTTGTTAGCCAGGACTTTAGCCAAAAAACTAAATGTGCCTTTCGTTATTGCCGATGCTACGACTTTAACTGAGGCGGGATATGTTGGCGACGATGTAGAAAATATTCTATTAAATTTACTAAGAGTAACAAATAACGATATAAATTTAGCAGAAAAGGGAATAATATATATAGACGAGATTGATAAAATAGCTCGTAAATCAGAAAACCCATCAATCACCAGAGATGTATCAGGTGAAGGAGTACAACAAGCTCTTTTAAAAATTATTGAAGGTACGGTAGCGAGCGTACCTCCCTATGGAGGAAGAAAACATCCGCAAGAAAAGAATATTCAGATGGATACACGGGAAATATTGTTTATTTGTGGTGGCACCTTTGAAGGATTAGAAAATGTAATAAATTACCGAATAGGTAAAAATAATATCGGATTTAAAGCAGATATAAAAAATAGAGAAAATAAAGAAGATAATTATAACCTAATGGAAAAAGTTCTACCAGAGGACCTGATAAAATATGGCTTAATACCGGAATTAGTAGGGAGATTGCATATAGTTTCTACCTTAGAAGCTTTAGACAGAGATGCATTAATAAAAATATTAACCCAACCTAAAAATGCCATAGTAAAGCAATATAAAAAGATATTTGAATTAGAAGGTGTGAAACTTGATCTTACCTCTGGAGCTTTAGAGGCAATTGTAGAAGAGAGTATAAAACGAAAAATAGGGGCAAGAGGCTTACGTTCAATCATGGAAGATTCAATATTAGAAATAATGTATCAGATACCTTCGGAGAAAAATATTGAAAAATGTACGATCACCGAAGAAGTTGTGAAAGAGAAAAAGATGCCTGAAATAGTGAGATACGGAGAAAGTTTAAAAAAAGAAACAGCTTGATTAGTATATAGTATGTCGTATATCGTATTTCGTATTAAGATGAAGACAAAATTAAAAGAATAACTACTATATCGTATATAGAATTGGATGAAAAATGGAAGAAAAAATAAAAAGTTTTAAAGATTTAAAAAATTGGCAAAAAGGGATAGAAATCGTTAGCGATACCTATATTTTAACTAAGAATTTTCCCAAAGAAG
Organism: Atribacterota bacterium; assembly: GCA_035648095.1. Classification (GTDB taxonomy): domain Bacteria; phylum Atribacterota; class Phoenicimicrobiia; order Phoenicimicrobiales; family Phoenicimicrobiaceae; genus Sediminicultor. The sequence continues at coordinate 3,432 of DASRME010000061.1, forward strand.
AATTGTTCAGCTTAACTTCACAATTAAGACGTTCTGCAATTTCCATACCTTCTAATATTGCCGAAGGATTTAAAAGATTTCACAATAAAGAGTATAAACAATTTTTGTTTATCGCTTTAGGAAGTTGTGCAGAGTTAGAAACGCAAATAATTATCGCAAAAGAGTTAAAATATATAAATGAAAATGAAGAAGCAAAACTGGTTGAAAAATTAGATCATGTTTGTAGGATGACTTCAAATTTAATTAAAAAGCTTTAACTATATACGAAATACGATATACGACATACG
>DASRME010000062.1:0-12854 GCA_035648095.1 Atribacterota bacterium
GGAATGCAAAGGCAAATATATACTTGGCATCTCCGGCTACGGTAGCTGCATCTGCAATTAGTGGAAAGATTAGCGATTGTAGGGAATATTTATAAATAATGTATTTCCTAATTTGAGAAGTTGAAAAAATTAATAAATAAAAATGTATTAAAAGAAAGAAATACAAGCCAAATTTTAGTAATTTGTTATGTTAGGATAATTATCCAATATTAGATTACATAATAATCAAAATATCTACCAGCTAGAAAGTATTTTATATGTAGGCATTGCCATTACCGATAGAATACAATTTTAAAAAAGAAAAACGAAACATTTTGAAGCACATTTTTATAGAGCAAAGGGAATTTTTAAATTATGATGATAAATAGAATTAAAATACCTTATATTGAAGGTGACGGCATAGGAGGTGATATTTGGAAATCTTCTAGAAAATTATTTGATATTGCAATGCAATTTGTATATGGCAATAAGAAAAAAATAGAATGGAACGAAATATATGCAGGCGAAAAATGTTTTAAAAAATTTGGAAGATATATAATTGATGAAACTTTTAATGAAATAAAAAAGGAAGGAATAGCTATTAAAGGTCCTTTAACTACTCCGGTAGGTAGAGGTTTTAGAAGTTTAAATGTGTTATTAAGACAGAAACTTGATTTATTTGCTTGTATCAGAACATTAAAATATATTCAAGGCGTCTCTACGCCTATAAAAAACCCGGAAAAAGTTAATGTAACAATTTTTAGAGAAAACACAGAGGACATTTATCTCGGAATTGAATGGAAAGTAAACACAAAAGAGAATCTTAGATTAAATCAATTTCTAGAAGACGAGCTTAATGTCATTATTCCTAAAGATTCTGGAATAGGAATTAAACCTATTAGTGAATATAAAAGTAAGAGATTAGTAAGAAGTGCGATACAATTTGCTATTGATAATAATAAATCAAGTGTAACATTGGTTCATAAAGGTAATATTATGAAATACACTGAAGGAGCATTTAAAATATGGGGATATGAATTAGCTGAAGAAGAATTTGGCGAATTTACAATTACAGAAGAAAAAATATACAGTCATCACAATGGGATATTGCCAAAAGGTAAGATACTTATCAAAGATATAATAGCTGATGCCATGTTTCAAGAAATTTTATTAAGACCAGAAGAATATAGCGTAATTGCTACAACAAATTTAAATGGGGATTATTTGTCTGATGCAATTTCTGCTCAGGTCGGGGGCTTAGGATTAGCTCCTGGGGTAAATATTGGAGAGAAAATTGCTTTATTTGAATCCACTCATGGTTCAGCACCTAAATTGGCCGGTTTAAATAAAGCCAATCCAAGCAGTTTAATTCTATCAGGTTGTATGATGTTTGATTACTTAGATTGGAAAGAAGTGGCAAGTTGTATAAGGGAAGCACTTGAAAAAACGATTAGAGAAAAAGTAGTTACGCATGATTTGGCTATACAAATTGATAATGCTAAAGAAGTAAAGTGTTCAGAATTTGTTGACGCAATAATCAGTAACTTATCTTGAAATAAAATATTTACATAATATTCAGTTTAGTCCCTTTAATCAGTGTTCGTCATTTATAATCAGCAGAAATAATAATATCGAAAATATCTAAAATCTCAAGAGGATATTTGTATACTGTGAATTCAATTAATAATGACATAAATCAGAAAAAAATATTAGATAGAAACAAATTTATTATTTTTCTTGTTTCCTTTTCAGTTCCCATGGGAGCACATTTAGTTTCCCCTGCTCTGCCTGTTATTATGCTTGATTTAGGTATAAGGGAAGAAGCAATAAGTTTGTTCAATGTTTTTTTTACTTTAGCAGGGATCATTGTATTACCATTTATAGGAGTAATGTCAGATCGATTTAGTAATAAAAAAATATTGGTAGTATCTTTATTTTCTTATGGAATTTCAGGCTTTTTATGCAGTTTTATAAATAATTTTTCTTTGCTTCTCATGTTAAGATTCATTCAGGGAATGTCGGTTGCCTATATTACAGTAATCAATCTTATTATGATAAGTGATTTATTTGAAGGAAAATTACTTATAAAAGTTTTAGGGATAAATACAAGTTTTTTACAATTAGGTGGGGTAGTTTGGCCAGCAATTGGAGGACTTGTATCTGAAAGTGATTGGCACACTGTTTTTTATTTTTTTATTATACCAATTTTTACTGCATTAATTGTTAAGTTTAATCTTCCTGCATATAAAAATGATAAAAAAGGAAATAATAGATCTACCAAATATTTCTCTAAAACAATATCTATTATTAAAGATAGAAAGGAAATTAAATCCCTATTTATAATTACCATTATATCTTATCTGATTTTTTATGGCTGTTATGTTACTTATTTTCCAGTATATATTAATAAAGTATTAAAAATATCTGCAATTTTTATTGGATTTTCAATGTCTGCTATGAGAATTACGGCATTGTTTGTGTCATCTCAAATTGATAAATTAAAAGAAAAAATCTCTTTTAAGTGGTTGTTTATTATTTCCATCCTCCTATATATTTTATCCCTAATTAGCATGCTTTTGATCTTTAATAGAGAATTTATTTTAATACCGTCAATTATATGGGGAGTTGCTCATGGTATTTTTCTACCTTGTTCGCATATTTTTATGATAATGGCTGCACCTGTTGCTCATAAAGGAGGGATAATTTCTTCTGGTAGGTTCTTTACGAGACTTGGACAAACAATTGGTCCCATTATGATGGCGGGTATCCTGTATTATTTTGATCTTCGGGCCATATTTTATGTGGGAATTTTTATTTGGTCTATATTTCTAGTATTTATTTTATTTAAAAGATTACGTTTTACAATTGATAATTAAATAGCTTTTTATTTATATGGTTTTATATAAAGAGATTTATAAAATTTTGTAAAAATTATTAAAGCAATAGAGTATTTAAAAAGTACTTAATATTAATAAATATAGTTTAAACTATAGGACCATTTGATGATTTGAATTTGTCCGAAACAGTAAAGAGTTATAAGAAATAAGTGAATTAATAGGATAATTGGATTATAGATTACAAAAGAATAAGACCGAGAATAGACAAGAATTGAAATAAGACAAACTAATAAAATTAATGTGATGACTATAGTATTAATAAAAATACTTAATCATAGTATGATATTATTGTAAAAAAAATAAAACGGGGGTTTTAATAAAGTAATGAATAGTAAATGTAAACAAATGAAAGATCTTATTTTGGCAAAGGAAATACTTGTCTTACCAGGAGTTTATGATGGTATAAGTGCTAAATTAATTGAGCAGTTTGGATTTAAAGGAGCTTCCTGTACAGGTGCTGGAATTTCTAATAGCCTTTTAGGGAAATCTGATGTCGGTTTTATGACTTTAACTGAAAATGTAAGTGTTTGTAGTCATATAGCTAAATGTACAAATTTATTGATACTAGCGGATGCTGATACTGGGTATGGTAATGCCCTAAATACCTATTATACTGTACAAGAATTTGAAAATGCTGGTGCAACCGGCGTTATGATAGAAGATCAAACCTGGCCAAAACGGTGTGGACATATGGAAGGCAAAACAATAATCGAAGCGAAGGAAATGGTAGAAAAGATTAAAGCAGCTGTTGATGCTCGAATTGATCCAGATTTTGTAATTGAAGCCCGAACAGATGCTGTTGCAGTTTCAGGGATAGATGAAGCGATTCGACGAGCGAACTTATATCATGAAGCAGGAGCTGATTTTGTTAAAGCTGATGCCCTTTTATCTATTGAAGATATAAAAATTTTTGTTGACAATACTGAAGCTCCTGTGCATGTTAATATGGGTTTCGGTATTAGGAAAAGACCAACCACTCCTTTACTATCAGCTAAAGAATTGCAGGAACTAGGAGTTGCGGTTGTAACATATCCCAGATTAATAACTGGTGCAGCAATGCAGGGCATGAAAAATGCCTTAGAAGTCCTATTGGAAAGCATAAATACTGGAAAAGTAATTGAACGTCCGGATTTGGTTTTTTCTTTTAAAGAAATTAAGGAACTTATGAATTTGAGTGATATACGATTATTAGAAAAGAAATTTTCACGTAAATTATGATTTATTACTAATTATTAAATATGGTAATGCATAACCAAAGTTGCACTAAATTTGTTCTTTGACAATTGAAATTTATTGATTCATTAACCTCTTTAACAGGGACCAGGTTTTGAACCTCCCCCGCTTTACCGGACGTCAGGTTAAGAGCTATTATTAAATAACAGGAGGTTCAGAAGACATGGAAGAGATTTAAAGAAGTTATAGTTTAGAATTTAAGAAAGATGCAGTCGGGCACAACCTAACATCAAAAAAAACATTAGTGGAAATAGCCCAAGACCTGTGGGATTGCCCATAATAATCTGAAAGGATGGCGGGTCTAATGTCGGAAAAACGGAGAACTGGCCTTCCCTGGAAATAGCAAGCAAAGACTTACTCCGCAAGAAGGGGAGATAAAAAAGTTAAAGAAAGAGCTTTAAGATGTTAGGCGTGTCAAGCGCTAAAGGTTTCCCAGTACGGGTATTGCCAGTGGATTAAATATCCACCCATACGAGAAGGTAGAAGATATGGATTTAAAACAAGAAATAATTATAATATACCACATAGTCGAAAGTCCTATGGGCGAATCCACAAATCCATCAGACACTTTTAATAGAGGGTTGTCAGGTGAGTAAAAAGCGAGTGGAAAGATTAAAGAAACAGGAATGTAGGCTATTGTCAAAAAAGAAATACCGAGCTGCTTGCCGACTATAAGCACACGCTGCCGGTAGCAGCAAACCATCCTGGGTGGCCAATATCACCCACATCTATACCTAGGAAGGCTAACTCTACCTGTCGACCAATATGAACCTATATTCCCGTAAAATTGTGGGATATAGAATAACACAAGAATGAGTATTAGAGGCTTTACATTTGGCCATCTAGCAGAGAATACCCTCTCAGAGGTTACCCATGCATTCAGATCGGGGCAGTCAATATGCCAGTGACTATTGCAAGAAAGATCACCTTATGTTCGATGAGTCGCAAAGGGAATTGTTTTCGATAATGCAGTGACGGAGAGTTTTTACCAGACATTGAAATAGAACTTATTTATCTCAAAAAGTATGAAACGGGAATCGAGGCCCGAAGAGATATATTTGAATATATAGAAATATTTTAAAACAGAGAAAGATTACATTCTTCTCTCGGCTATTACAGTTCGGAGGAATATGAAAAAATTCTCAAAAGTGTCTTAACTAAGTGTCCGGATTATCGGGGGAAGGCCAATATGTGAAATATTAGAAAGAGAGAATAAAAAGAGAACAGAGCGAACAAGAGGGAATTTAGCCTCTTTTAGAGGCTCTTAAAGCCGCCTGCTTAGCGAGTGGGTTGTTTATTAAAAATTATAAATAGGAGAAAATAATGAATCATATTACATTGCTACCAGGGAATGGAATTGGACCTGAAATTATCGAAGCACTAAAGAAGGTTCTTTTGTCTTTAGATGTTAAAATTAAATGGGAAATATTTGACGCAGATAAAATAGAATACGAAGAAAATTTAAATAGATTTCTAGATAGCTGCAAAAATACTACAATCTTACTAAAAGGACCTTTGGAAGTTGCTAAAGGAGGAAGTTATGTTTATTCGGATTGGTCACTTCATGGAAAATTAGAAATGCCTAAGAGTTATCCAACTATTAATAACCTGTTTAGAAGAGTTTTAGAATGTCATTGTGGCGTAAGGATTGCAAAAAGCTATGAGGGTATACCATCTAGATATAAAAATATTGATCTTGTTATTATGAGAGAGCTTTCTGAGGATGTCTATATTGCCAGTGAATATTCTATGGGTGATAGTGCTGTTGCTTTGAAGGTTGTATCAAAAAAGGCTACAGAAAATTTGAGTAATTTTTGCATATCTTTTTTTAAAGAAAATAAGCGGAAAAAAATTACAATTGCTCACAAAGCAAATGTATTAAAACAAACAGACGGATTATTTTTAAGCACTGCCAAGGATGTCTTTTCCCAAAAAACTGAAATTGTATTTAACGATAAGATGATCGATGCGTTATGTGCTGAGTTGATATTAGATCCGGAACAATTTGATATGATTGTTGCTTCAAATCAGTATGGCGATATATTGTCTGATATCGCTGCGGCCATGACAGGCGGGTTAGGTGTAAGTCCGGGCGCTTCTTATGGCGAACAGGTTACAATTTTTGAAGCTACCCATGGAGCTGCACCTGATATTGCAGGTAAAAATATTGCAAACCCGACTGCTATCCTTTTATCAGCTTGCCTGATGTTAAAAAAGTTGGGAGAAAAAGAGAAAGCTGATTATTGTGAAAAAGCAATTACTTCAGTGCTCAAAGAAAAGAAACATCTTACTCCTGATTTAGGTGGCAATAGCAAAACTACTGAGTATACTGAAGCTATTATAAAAAAATTTAAAAACCTATAATTTTGTTCTTTGACAATATACAGTGAATACGGAAAGGATGCTTTTCCCGGAAAAGGTAACCTAAGAGCTGAAGATGATAAGATAAGAAAATTGATGCGGGATAATATCGATCTAAAAGAGGAAAATGAAATAATAAAAAAGCTATGGCCATCTTCAGTCGGGACGTGAAATGATCTATAAATTTATCAAAAGATACCGCTCCGCATTTCGCGTTGTGAAGATGTGCCAGGTTTTAGAAGTATCAGGAGCGCATATTATGGCTGGCTGAAAAGGCCAGTAAGTGTACACCAAAAGGAGGATAAGATCCTCGTAGAGAAGATGTGGATGATTCATAAAAAATCATATAAAACCTACGGGATACGCAGAATAAAAGCTAAATTAAATAAAGAGGGTATCTCCTGTGGTAAGAATAGAGTAGCAAGGTTAATGAGAGAGAGTGGTATATTTGCCGCCTAAGAAGAAAATACAAAGCTACTACCAATTCTAACCATCGCTTGCCTATTGCTCCCAATATATTAAATCAAGACTTTACTTCAGATAGACCGAATAAAAAATGGGTTGGTGACATCACCTATATACCCACCGATGAAGGTTTCCTGTATCTGGCAGGTATCGAAGATTTATTTCAGAGAAAATTAGTCGGCTGGTCATTAGGAGACAGGATCACCAAAGAACTGACCCTGAAAGCCTTGGAACAGGCAGTAGGCAGAGAAAATCCGGAAGAAGGTTTAATCTTTCATTCTGATAGAGGGTCTCAATATGCCGCTTATGCCTATCAAGAGGTATTAGTTAAGTATTGTATCCGGCAGAGTATGAGCCGCAAGGGAAATTGCTATGATAATGCCTGTATGGAGTCCTTTTTTTCTACTTTAAAAAAGGATATTATCTATGGTAGAAGATTCAAAACACGAGAAGAGGCTAAACTGGTTATCATTGAATATATTGAAACTTTCTATAATTGTCACAGGCTTCATTCCACACTGGGAAACATGTCACCAATGGAATATGAACGTCAATATTATTACTAGGAAGAGGTAGCCTAACCATGATGGTTAAAATAATGAGCGATTCTAAGAGAATCAAAGGAAAAGTACACTTTCATGTGTCTATATTAGCAGGAGCAGTCCAAACAGTTTTTTCAGGATCTAAGTGCAACTTAAGTATAGGGTTGTCTAGATTAATATTTAATATCAAAAACTAAGAAAAAAAATTTGTTAAATTTTAAATTTATATTAGGAGATAACCGTTATGAATGAAATGTTTTTAGAAAATCAGAGTTGGCTGAAAATAAAAAAATATTTGGAAAAATCAAAAACTATATTAATTCCAACAGGATCTATTGAAAATCAGGGAAATCATTTGCCTTTGGGGTTAGATACTCATGTAGCCATATATTTGTGTGAAGCAGTTTCTAAACAAACTAATTGTATGGTTGGTCCTTGCTTGTCTGTTGGATATTCAAAATGGTTTATGAATTTCTCTGGAACAATAAGTCTTCAACATAATACTCTAACTTTGTTAATACAAGAATATTGCAATTCACTTTTTGAACATGGATTTAGAAATTTTATTTTCATAAATCCACACACAGGTAACGGCAATGCTATCGCGGATATTGGAAGGGAAATAAGGGATAAAAAAGGCTTAGTTACCATGGTAGATATATGGAGGACTTTTGAAAAAATAGCCAAAGAAACAGAAATTATGAAAAATGTATCTTTTACACATGGAGGTGAGATTATGACTTCAGTAGCTTTAGCCATTTATCCCGAATATGTATATATGAAAAATATCCAAAATACCAATACTTCTTTCCCTTTAACTGAAAATATCCACCATATTAATACAGTGGGTCTTTCAGAGTTTAAGGGAAAAAATATCTGGACATATCTTCAAGCTGAAGAGATTACCAATACCGGTTTTATAGGGGATCCTAGTAATTCAACTAGAGAGAAAGGAGTTATATTGTTAGAAAAGATGATTTCTTTTTTGATAGACTTAATAAAGGAATTAAAGGTTTAAAATATTGATTTTTTATATTATAACAAGAAATAAGTTTAACAAATAAAAATATCTCATAATATATAAAAATAAAGGAGCAAATATTATGCCAAAAAAACTACATCTTACATGGGGTACAGGTGAATATGAATCAATGTTACCATTAATTGATGGAATTATCGAGCCAGAAGGTATTGAACTTAATCCACTTTTACAATCTTCTCCAGAGAGACATTGGAGGATGCTACGTCATGAAGAGTACGATCTATGCGAACTATCTTTGTCTTCTTTTTTGATGATGTTTGACCAGGGAAGGGATTTTATTGCAATACCAGCTTTTCCACATAGACGTTTTCGCCATTCATTTATTTTTGTAAATCCGGATTATGTAAAAAAACCTAAAGATTTAATTGGAAAAAAAGTTGGATTGATGACTTATCAGGCTACTGCAGCCTTATGGATTCGTGGAATATTGGAAGATGAATATGGAGTACCGGTAGATAGTATTGAATGGTTTACTCTAAATGATGAACCTGTTCCTTTTAAAAAACCTATAACAAACATATCAATAGAAAAATTACCAGAAGGTTCAAATTTAGACCTTATGCTGCAAAAAGGAGAATTGCATGGAGTTATTTATCCAAATCTTCTACCGTCAATGAAAAAAAGTGGGCATCCAAAAGTTAAACGTCTTTTTGAGAATTATAAAGAAGAAGAAATAGCCTATTACCAAAAAACAGGTATTTTCCCTATTATGCATACAGTAGTTTTTAGAAGTGAAATTGTTAAAAAATATCCCTGGGTACCTGCGAGTATACTTAAAGCGTTAAGAGAATCTTTGCAATTATGCTATAAGAAAATGGAGAATCCCAGAAGATATAACCTTTGTTTTCATATGCGTTTACTTGAAGAGCAAAAGAAGCTGTTTGGGCAAGATCCTTGGAAATTTAATTTTAATGATAACGAATTTGTTCTTAAAAAAGCCATTGAATACTCCTACAAACAAGGTCTGATTAGTAAAAATATAGATCCTGAGGATCTTTTTGTTCCAAGTACATTGGATGAGAAAGCTGGTTATATTGAATAATTCATTATTGATTATCTATATATTAAGACATAACTTAATAAGAACTACTTATTAGAGATGTCTTAATATCTAGGTGTTTTTTCTAATAAAAAGATATTACTACTATTATTACATAGTTTACATATAATTACATATAGTTTCTATTTAAATTAAGCTTATTTTCTTGCTGTACAAAAATTTATTATAAAGTACCTTGTCTTTTAATTATTAACTCTAATTTGTTCTTTTAAATTAAATGTATGATAAAACGATCTGAGTCTGTGCTATTTTTTCTCTACAAAAATAGATAAGGTAACTTGAAATAGGCTATTAATAATCTCAATAATAAAACAAACTAAATATCTAAAAGGATTTGGTGATATTGTAGTTGGAGTTGTTACAATATTAAGTAGTATGATACACCATAATTATTTGATAGAATTGGTGTAAATAATGAATTTGGTTTGCCAGGCATCTCAGGGTAATGACATAAAATATTTATTTTAACTGTAAATAAAACGCAAAAATGTCCAAAGGACTATATAATAATAAATATTAAAAAATTTATGGATTAAATAAAAATGAATTTAGTATTTATTAAAAATTATTTTGTTAAATTATTTACAATTGCTTACAAATTAGTTTAGAACATCTAACTGTATTAAAAATACCACATACACAAGGTTTTGCCAATATAAGTGCAGCATCCTCTATTGTTATTTTTTCTGTTCTAACTTTTTCAATAATTGATTCAACCAAACGATTTCCAATTAGTGAATGACCGCACATAGTGGTAATTTTTAGGGTGTTTTTCTTGGGTAACAGGGAAGTGTTGCCATATATTCCAAGTGAAAGGGTAGCGGTATGCAATTTTAGACCACATTTTTTAGCAATATCTCTAATTTCATCAATAAGGCCACTAACAACAATTGAAATACCAATATTTTCATCCTTAAGTTTTCTTAAAATATTTTCCGCTGAACTTTTTTTAGAAAAAGAAACAATCATGCCATATGCCCTGTCTAGTCTTTTGGCGTATTGCTTGGGATCAAGACCATCAAGATAGCATTTTCCTGCATGAGCAGAACCGAAATTCACAAAATCTTCAGTTTGATAAATTTCTAAAATTCTTCTAAGTTTCTCTCCCGGATTATTTCTGTTTACTCCCTTTGCACACCTGGCATAAATACAATAATCATTTTCGAGATCTTCTATTGAACCATAACGATGTAATGAATGAGACATATCTTTTCTCCTATCAATCAATCAAAGGACGTCCAAGTCCGACATTAATTTTTGCATTGGGACGAACACGAATATTCATATTTAAATCCTCGAGCTTTTTGATGATGGGCAAAGAGCCATCATTAGCAAATCTTGTAACTAAACCTACGGAAACTACTGTACTTAGATTATCAAGCAAGGGAAGAATAGTCCTTATTATTGTTTCTAGCTCGTCTTCTTTGAATCTGGTCTCAAGTATGGCAGAAAGTAATTTCTCGTTAACATATTCTTTTTTAAAATGTCCTGAATCATCTTCTTCCAGTAAACCGAATAGGGGGTTTTCTTCCAGAATTGGCAAACCTTTTGTTCTCATAGCAACTGTAACCTTTTCTATTTCACTTAATCGGACACCTACGCAAGGTCTTCCAAATTCAAGCAGCAATCCATATTCTCCCTTCTTGAATTTTCCGGTTACATCGTTAGTTTTGGCCTCTTCTGTACCCCGGCCAAAAGATTTCATAGATGGGTGGTATGCACATGGATCACTAAATTGCATGCGGACAGCGCGGGGATAATCAAAACATTCTCGAGGCATAAAGATAGCATCGGTGGGGCATATATTTGCTCTTTTGCATACACCGCAATCTACACATTCGTCTTCATCTATTTTGCATTTTTTATCTTCTTTAACAATACAATTCAAAGGGCAATAAATGATGCATTTCTCACACCCTATACATTTATCCGGATTAATTCTCATTTAGTTTAGTCTCCTTGTATCATTTTAATTAGTGGATCCTAAATCTTTGTATAAAAAATTTATAAAAAGTAGTACAATTAAACTACTAGATTTTGCTTAATTGGTTTATATTATTTTTATTGAAATAAGTAATTTTTTCTTCATATACATCTAAGACATAATTAAATTTATGCTATCATAGTGAATGTTTACTTGTCAATAAAAAAATCATATTTGTCATTTAAGAATCAAAAGTGCACTGTTTTTCGATGATTTAAGAATCAAAAGTGCACTAACCTGAAATGTTAAAAAGATGTAATCTAGAACTAAATTCTAAAGAGAAAAGAGGTTCTAAATTATGTCTAAACAATTACACAAAAACTTTACCGACGATCAGGTTAAATCACTTTTTGAAAAATATTCGAAAGGAGAAATCAAACTTAATTATATCTTGCAAATTCTTAGAATCAAGAGAAGTAGATTCTTTGAATTACTGACCAAATATCGAAATGACCCAGATAACTTTTCTATTCAGTATGAAAGAAAAACCATTAATTGAAAGATAGATTCGGATATCGAGAAAAATATTATAAAAGAACTAAGGATCGAAAAAGATTTAATCAAAGCAAAAGGAGTACCGATTAAGTATTACAACTACAGTTTTTTTGGATAGTCCGCTTTTATCTTTTAGATAACATTGAAATAATTTTTCTTGAAAAATTCTAAAGTAATATTGTATACTTTAAAAAAGAATATTTATACTAAAATTTTAGCATAGTATTTTGAACAATCCCAAAGAAAAGGAATTTTTTTGCATGTCGTTATATTTATATAAGCATAACGATGCTGAAATGGAACTTTACCAAAGGAGAGGAAGTAGATGTTGGAGATCTTAAAAGAGGCTTTAGGGAGAATTGACAGAGGTGAAACAATCGCTTTGGTTGCCATAGTTGAGACCAAAGGTTCAACACCTAGAGAGGTGGGAGCAAAAATGATAGTGAACAAGGATGGTTTAGTAGCCGGTACTATTGGAGGCGGGGTAACCGAAGCCAAAGTAATCGAAGAGGCAAAACAGGCTCTAAGAGAAGGTAAAGGAAAACTCTTAACTTACCATTTAACCAAAGAACAAGCTGCTCTGGATGAAGGAGCTATATGCGGTGGTGAGATGAAAATTTTTATAGATATTCTGCAACCCAAAGAAGGGGTATTGATTTTTGGGGCAGGACATATTGCTGTTTGTGTTTCTAAATTGGCCAAGACGGTGGGATTTAAAGTGACTATTATCGATGACCGAAAAGAATTCGCTAATCAAGATAGATTTCCGGAAGCAGATGAAATAATAGTCGAAGAA
>DASRME010000063.1:0-2328 GCA_035648095.1 Atribacterota bacterium
TACCGCAATACTCTATTAGAATATGGTCTAATTAAAAAAATAGTAAAACGAATATCTTCCTCCGGAGGATATGACCATAATCTTTATCAAATAATCTTATTAGATAAAGAGAGAGTTCTTCTCCCTCCGACAGAAAGATTACCGGAAGAAACTGAAGAAATTATCTCTGGAATATCAGAAGAATTTCCTTATTCCAATCAGGATAATCCCAATAAAATAGTTCCTGATAATAAAAAATCTCTAAAGACAGAAAGGATAAAAGAAGAATTGGAAAAATTAAATATGGATAAAAAATCAATTGATAAAACAATCTTAAATTATTCCTTGGAGGATATTGAGGAAAAATTAGACCTTCTCCGGATAAAGAGGAATGTAATAAATCCTGCCGGCTGGCTAATTACTGCCTTAAAAGCTAATTATCTTAATCCTGAATCATCTAAAGAAGAAAATGATGAGGAAGAAAAAATAATGGAAACAGAAGAAATAGAATCGGAAAGTAAAATAGTAAAACTAAATAAATTAGCTCTTAAAAAGAAAGAAAAAGAGGAAAAGGACAAATTATTCATGGAAGAAAGCTTAAAATGGATCGAACAGAATCTGGTTCAGAGATTTGAAATGTAATATATATGGAACGGTTCTTTTTCACACTTCAAGAAATATATATTTGCATTATTAAATTGTCACCAGTAATCCAAAGGAATTACCGAATTACTGAGCTATTATAACCGTCCCCCTAACATTTTTCATAATTATATCTCCTTTACAAGCTCGCTTTGTTATCGGCAAAGCGAGCTTTTTATTTGCTAAAAAATTTATAGTATGAAGTTTCGTTGGAACACGTTATCCGTAATTTTGACAATCTCCTTAACTTTAATTATAATCAGAGCAGAAACCGACGTGAGTTAAAAAAAACATGAAGAAATTTGGAGGTTTGAAATGTCTATTTCACAAATGTTAAGTTATAGAATTTTACTCAGGAAGGAACCGGAAGGCGGTTATACGGTAACTGTCCCTTCTCTCCCCGGATGTGTTACCTATGGCGAATCCATCGAAGAAGCAACGGAAAGAGTAAAGGAAGCTATCGAATTATACTTAGAAAGTTTAAGATCTCATCACGACGAAATCCCCAATGATGAAGGCACTTTAGAATATACTCTTACGGTGGGAATAAGTGCCTAAACTACCGCCTCTAACCTCCCAGAAAGTGATAAAGATCCTGGAAAGTAATGGTTTTGTATTAGATAGGACCAAGGGGAGCCATCGAATATATTACCATTCTGAAAGTAAAAGAAGAGTTATTGTCCCTTACCATAAGAAAGATTTGCCAAAAGGTACTTTAATGGAAATTTTAAAACAAGCAGGTATTAGCAAAGAAGAATTAAAATAAATGTTGAAACCCAAACCCTTTTATTTCACTTCATTTTTGCTTTAATGAAATCAGGAAATAACATTATTTTTTTATAAAAAACTTTAAGCAATAAAAAACTCTTTAGTAAAACCAAAAGGGTTTATAATTAAATATTTTGTATTGCTTATTTTTCTTGTTTTTCGTCTGAATAGCATTTTACAATCCTTTGTCGATCTTCGTTTTCTTTATTCCCCTTAAAATACATTTCGACCAACTCTATTCGGTCATCCTCTTTAAAATAGACATAAATAATCCTTATCCCACTATAAGAGCCCCTTCCTTTTAATGATTTGCAGGTAAATTTTCTGGCTTTGTAGATTTTTGGGACCGCTATGGAAAGTCCTGAAATTTGAACAATCCCGCCATTATCAATATTTAATTTGTGAGATAATTTAAGTTGGGTATTTATAAATACCTCTAAATCCTGCCTTAGAGTAGGAAAATTTTTCTCTAATTTTTTAAAATCTTTCTTGAAATCAGGAAGCATTAGTACTTCATTAAATATTTTCTTCAATATAGGTCCTCACCGAATAAGGTTTTGTGCGGTAGAATACAGATTCATAATCTATTATTTCTCCATTGTTCGTGGTTAACCATGGTACATCTCTATGGGAATAATCACTTATCTCAGCAGCGTTCATATCAGATAATCTATCTAATACACTATCAATCATTTTAATTTCATGCGCCTTTAACAGGGTTAAATCTGATTCTCTTTTAGATAAATATTTAGTCTGAGGATGTTTGAAATAGCTATCTTTTACTTTAATCAGGTCTTTGCCTTCCATCTCTTTAATTATTTTTACAAATTCCTTGGGAGTAGGGCCATAATGGTTTTTTATATAGGTTGCACCAATGAATTGTTCTTCGTATTTTTCATAAAAATCAAAATCAATAAAGTAGAGCAATTTATATAAAAC
>DASRME010000064.1:0-9042 GCA_035648095.1 Atribacterota bacterium
TTAAAGTGTCATCTAAATCAAAGATAATAGTCTTAATTTTTATTCTCTCCTTTTACATAAATTCTTAATAATTATAACTATAATGATGTGCTTTAGCAAACACTAAAACAGTATCTGGTATATAGTATCCAGTAAAAACAAAGAAAAGTACCATAGGAAAAAGAAGATAGAAGTCAGGAGTCAGAATAAATTCGTACCGTGTATTACGTAAAGAGCATTGTGTAGAGAAAAAAAGATAATAAAAATCTTTTATAAAGTTATATAAAATGTGTTATAATATTTTCTGTTAAGTAAAACAGATTGATTGATTAATTGTTCAAACTAAAAATATACGATTAAAACACTTAGAAAACTAAAAGTGGATGAATTGATTTAAAATATCTATTGTTGGAAAGAAGGTAAAAATGAAAAAAAACAATAAAGAGATAAAAAATTTAAAGAAGAAAGATATTAAAAAAGGGAAAAAATCTATGATAAGAGAGCTGTTGGAAACGGTAATCAGTGCTGGAATAATTGCTTTTATAATTATTACTTTCCTCGGCCAGGTTACTGTAGTAAAGGGGGCTTCTATGGAGCCCACTCTTCATAATAATGAAAGGCTTATTGCCAATAAGATTAGTTATCGTTTCGAAACACCTGAAAGAGGTGAAATAGTAATCTTCAGACCCCCTTTAGAAGTCAAGCGAAATTATATTAAAAGAATAATTGGGATTCCGGGAGATAAAATTGAAATTGCCAACGGAGAAGTTTATCTTAACGACAAAAAATTAGAAGAATCTTACATAAAAAACATCTCCTATGATAATATGCCTCCTACAATGGTACCTGATAATTCTTTTTTTGTCTTAGGAGATAATAGGCCCAATAGTAGCGACAGTAGATATTGGGGCTTTGTCCCTCGTAAGAATGTGGTAGGTAAGGCCTGGGTACTTTTCTGGCCTTTGAATAGAATCAGAATACCGTAAAAATATTGACCAATTCACCGATTGACCAATTAAATTAGTCATTAGCGAATAGTATTTAGTTAATGGTTAGTTCTTGGTTTTTAGTTGGAAAATACAAAGTGCAAGTTTTCGGTTTTTAACAAGTAGGGCTATATTCCTATCCTACTAACGACTAACGTCTATTCACTACCGATTATATTAACTGGTAAACTGGGTAACCAAGTAACTGGATAACTAACATTCTATCCGCTTTGCGCTAATATACGAGATACGATTCACGAGATACAAGATACAAATTTACTTATGCGTTTCAATAAATTTTTCGATTGAACGGTCATAAGTTCTCTCTACTTGGGGAGAAAATACACATCCCGGAAGTTCACCCATATTCTTGTGATAGGTGATACACTCACAACATTTGC
Organism: Atribacterota bacterium; assembly: GCA_035648095.1. Lineage (GTDB taxonomy): Bacteria > Atribacterota > Phoenicimicrobiia > Phoenicimicrobiales > Phoenicimicrobiaceae > Sediminicultor. The sequence goes on from DASRME010000064.1 coordinate 1,367, forward strand.
CCTTTCTACTACAGGGTTCATAAGTACAGGTACAATGACTCTTGTTTTTTTCGATTTTACATTCCATTACTTTCCCTCCATACTTCTTTAAATTATACTAACGAGTTTTTTAAAATAATAAATCATCTTAAACTTTTTTTAATAAATCAATTATAATTTAAAAAATAATTCGATTCAATCATTTTATTAAAAACAACATAAGTCCATTTATTTTTTGAATTATTCAAGGGGTTTCTGTATAATAAAAAGGTATATAATATAAAAATAGTTTAACAAATTTAAAATGAAAAGGAGTAACAAAAATGAATCTAAGTAAAAAATTTATATTTTTAGGGTTGATTGCAATTTTGATTATTACCAGTTTGACTATGTTTTCTTTTGCCAGTGAGGAAAAAGATTATATTAATAGCGCATTAAAGTTAATTGATGAAGAAAAATATAATGAAGCAGTGGAAGAATTGGAAGAAGCTCTGGCGATAGTTAGAAGTAAGTCTAATTTAGAATTTGCCAATGTATTATTTACTAATGAAGAAGCAGGTGGTTTCGGTTTGTATAATCAAAGAGAAAACGCCTCCTTTGCTTCGGGAGAAACCTTTTTTATATATGGAGAGGCAAAAAATTATACTATTAAAGAAAATCAAAATAATCTTTATGAAATATACCTCAAAGAAGACCTCTATATCTTAGATCAAGATAATAATGTATTATTCGGACAGGCAGATTTTCTCGATTACCATATAACTTCCCATTCTAAAAATTACGACCTTTTAATAACTAGTACTATTACGCAAACTTCCCCCTTTCCGGTTGGTAATTATAAATTTCGCCTGGTCTTAAAAGATGTCTTTTCTCAAAAGACTACTGAAGCAATAATAGAGTTTACTGTTACAGAGTAAATTCTTAGTAGATAAGCACAGAAAAAGTAAAATACAGTAATGAGTAACTCGGGGCGTATGCAATACGCCCCGAGTTTTTTCGACTTCATCTTTTCTACACGCTAAACGCTTTGCGCTAATTTTATTTCTTTATAGGAATCAAGCAGAGAAATTTTAGAGTTTCAGAGCCAGTATTTTTAAACTGATGTTTCTCGTTAGGAGCTGCATAAATAACTGTTCCTCTTTTTATCTTAGTCTCTTCTTCTCCATTATTAGCAACCCCTTCTCCTTCTAAGATAAATACTTCATGTTCCCAATTATGAGTATGTAAAGGGCTATATCCTCCCGGACCAACCTCAAACAACCTCATAGCAAAATTTGGGGCATTATCTTTATCGGAAATAAGCCACCTTACTTTAACATCTTTGACATCTTCAAAATCTACAGCCTCAGCTTTAACTTCTTTATAGTCTACTATCTTCATCTTTTTCTCCCTTTCTATTTTTTATTTTTAATAAACTACCACCGCCCAGGACGCTTTCTTTTAAAGAAAAAATTATTTTTTCCTATTCTGTAATGATACTTCCTTTTAAATCTTTTTGTTTAATAGATTTTTAACAATTGGGTAAAAATTTTCTTCTTTTTCAATTATTAGAATGTTTTGTTTACGGGCTTCCTCTTTTTGGATATCAGTTGCATAGCTCCAGCCAGCTAAAAAAACTTTTACTCCTAAAAGCCTGGCTTGAATTAAATGGCTTAGTTGATCATCTAAAAAATATATTTCTTCAAACTTGACATGATATAATTTTACAACCTGCTTCATCTGTTCGGATTTATTTTCACCATATCTCCTATCCAAAATATCTTCGGGTTCAATAGTAAAACCAAAATATTCAGGAGTAAAAGTTCTGGCAATTGCTTTTCTCCTATTAGAGGTAGCAATCACGATTTTAGTTTTTTCTTCTAATAATTTCTTTATCCCATCTATTACCTTGGGATAGGTTGGCTCCAAATTAAACCAGGCTCTATAATCTATATTTTGAAGTCCTTCTCGTTCTTTATAAAATTCTTTTTCATAGCCTTCAAAATCAAACTTGACTGCCTTTCTATAATTGTCAAATTCTTCTTGATTCTTAATAGATTTATTTTCTTCTATTAATTTCTGGATCAAACCATAATCGGTTGCTCCCCGAATATAAGGTCTTAGAGTTCGGTAATATTTTATCTCTTCCTGGTGCTGTTTTTTAGTCTCTTCCCAATTTTCGAAAGTAAAAAGCTTTCCTCCAAAATATTTCTTTTTCCCCGGTCCATATAGTCTTAAGTAAGCGTTATGGCCCACAAAAAGCGAGTCTAAAACACTATCTACAATTACTCCATCATAATCCAAAGCTAATATTTTCAAATCTCAGTATCTCCTTCTTTTTTGTTTTAATTTAATTTTTTAAAGATAGTCTTTTCTTAAGGGATACCAAAGATCCAATACTTTAGTATCTGGCTCTAAAGCTGTCGCTTCGTGTTGAATGTTAGGAGGGATTACTACTCCTTCCATTGCTTTTAGAGTTTTTACTTGCTCTCCAACAGTCATTTTAATTGAACCTTGCATAACTAAAGAAATTTGTTCGTGTGGATGTTTGTGTTTAGGCATAACCGGATTGGGGCCAAATTCAAAATAGGTAAACATTGAATGTTCATTTGCTACTGTCTTTATAGTTGAACCGTTTATCGCTTCTTTAGGTTTTAAGTCCTTTATTTTGTAAAAGTTCACTTCTTTCATTGTTATTTTCACCTCCTCTTTTACTTAAGTGTTATTTTTTTATTATTTTTAAAACTAAAGATAGTCTTCACGCAAAGGGTACCAAGTATCAAACGCCTTTGTAATTTGCTTTGATGATATAGCTTTATGTTCAAGATTAGGGGGGATTACTACACCTTCTCCTACTTTTAAAGTTTTAGTTTCTCCTTCAATAGTCATTTCCAATGAACCTTCCGTAACCACAGTAATTTGTTCGTGAGGATGCTTGTGTTGGGGAACAATGGAATTGGGAGAAAATTCAAAAAAAGTAATCATCGAATTTTTATTTGCTACTGATCTCACAGTTATACCTTTCATAACTTCTTTTGCTTTTAATTCATTTACTTTAAAAAAATTTACTTTTTTCATTTTTTGTTTCCTCCATATCTTTAATACTATAATTTTTTACAATAATAAATATCTTTTAACTATAGTCATTGTCAAATATTTATAAATTTTCTATTATTCTTTAATTTTTAAAGCAGCTTCCAAGGCCTCCCGATGAGATTGAAATGCAAGGGGAGGAAGTTGGTTAACCATAAAAAACTCTGCTTCTTCCGCATCATCACCGGCGCAAAGTTTTCCGCCTACAATTTCAACTTCATAAATTATAGTAATTAAATAACCATGAATTTCACTTGTATTAGAATAAACTCCTATTAATTTTTTATACTTTCCTTTTAATCCGGTCTCCTCGGCCAATTCCCTTAAGGCTGCTTGAGTAGGAGTCTCTTCTATCTCCATAAATCCACTCGGCAAAGCCCATTCACCTTTGCGGGGCCCTATTTTTCTTTTAATTAACAATATTTTACCTTCATCATCTCTGGCTATTACTGCTACCACCGGAGTAGGATTTTCGTAATATATCTTTTCACACCTCGAGCAATACAATCTCTCTCTCCCCTCCAACATCTTTCTGACTAATTTATAACCACAATAAGGACAAAATTTTAAAGATAAATTACTTTTCATCTATTACAAACGCCCTTTTAGGGTAGACACAAAGTCAACTCCCACTTTTTTTAGTAAGCCCTCCTGGGCAAAACTGAAATAATCATCCTCTCCCAATATTATATGATCCAATACTTTTACTCCAACCAGTTCACAGGCGCTCGCCAGGCGCTCAGTAATATCCAAGTCATTTTTACTGGGATTTGATTCTCCACTGGGATGATTATGTAAAAAAATAACCGAGGCAGCAGATTCTTTGATTATCTCCTTTAATACCTCACGGGGATGGACGATGCTTTCCGTTAGACTCCCTACTGAAATATCAATATCCTTAATAATTTTATTCTTTACATCTAACATGATTACTTTAAATTTTTCCTTCTTTAAATCTCTCATACACGGTCCATAATAATTTACTAAATCTAAGGCATTATGAATTTTCTTTTTAGAAGAGTTGGTTTCCCTTAGAAGTCTCTTCCCTATCTCAAGAGCTGCCTTTATTTGGGCAAATTTAGCCAGGCCTATCCCTTTAACAGAACTCATCTCCGGATAGCTTAAAGAATCTAATTTTCTTAAACTCTTTGTTTCTGATAATAAATCTTTCGCTAGCTCCACCGATGTCTTACCTTGATAACCTTTCACTAATATTATTCCTAATAATTCTGCATCTGTCAAGCAATCTACACCATGTTTAACTAACCTTTCTCTCGGTCTTTCTTCATCCGGCCAATCTTTCACAGTATAATTCTTCTTCTCCATCTCTTGCTCCTTTTCTATTAAAGGTAAACTTTTGTGCCAGGCACCATTGTTTACCTTATGTAAACTTTCGTGCCTGGCACAAAAGTTTACCTTTAATTCGATTCAAGCGGTATTGTAACTTTTCTCCTATAAAAATATTTTTTTCAATGTTTAGAGCTTCTTCTACTATCGTCTCTGCTTTTTGATAATCCTTTAAACAGTGTTCGTAATATTTGGCTAACTCTTCGTAAGGATAATAGATAAACTCTCGGCTTCTTTCTATCATATCTTTCCATATTTTTTCTGCTTCTTTCCATTTTCCCTGTTTCTTGTAAGCAAAAGAAGCCAATCTTAATATCTCTAAAACCTCTTCTTCTGTTAAATCGTGTTTTAAGGCTTCAGCATAATAGTGGGTGCTCTGTTCATATTCCTTCTCTTCATCAAACATCTTGCCTATACTAAAAATATCCATCCCGTATTCGGTGTTGTTCAAAGGATCTTCTACCAGAAAACACATCCTGCTGACCAGGGCTACCAGAGAAAGGATATCCTGTAAATTATGTTCAAATACCTGTTTTAATGCTCGGGCATCTTTGGTTTTAAGATATCTAAAATAAATCTCAGGAACAAGATAGCCCGGAACATCATTTTCTCTAATGACTCCCAGTATATCTCTTTCTACTGTAGATAGAGAACAATTCTCTAATCTTCTTTTCCATAAACGGCGGGCAGGATAAAGTAAATCAAAATGACCAGGATCCTCTAAATTCAATTTCATCCCGGACATAATAAAGCGGCTCTGAATTAAGGGAACATCGAAAGTCTTACCATTATATGAAACTATTGCCTCAAAATTGGAAAGCAGTTCATTTACTGCTGATAGTAAGGCCCGCTCTTCATTATAATCCCGCATAAAATATTGCCGAACACAAAATTGGTCTCCTTCAAAATATCCTACTCCCACAAGAAAAATATAAGTCCCTGTTCCTCCGGCCAATCCGGTAGTCTCTGTATCCAAAAAGACGGTTTTATGAATATCTATTTCTTTTAATCTGTCATCCCTGGCCAAACCGGAAATAGTTTTGGCAGAAGATTGAAAAATTTTAAAAAGTTCAACTTCTCCACATTTATAATCCTGAGGAAAATAGTTTTCTCGAACAAAACTATCCCCAAAAGGAGTAGAGATAAATTTTCCCGATAATACTTCTTCTATTTTTACCTCTTGATTTACAATATGTATACTCTTCTCTTTTGGTGATTGGGTCATTTTATCTATATTCTTTTTTAACTGGGCAATCTTTTCCAGTCGCCTCTTTACATCATCCATAATCAGCTCAAGGCCTCCCTTAAAATTAAAAGAGCGCTCTCTTTTCCTTTTATACCTACTTCGTCAATAGGACCCACACAGGAGGGACAACCTTTTTCACATCCGCATCCAAGAATTAATTCCTGAGCTGCCTGCAGCAAAGGCTGACGCAGTTCAAACATCTTCTCACTATATCCTACTCCTCCGGGATAATTATCGTAGATATAAATAGTCGGTTCTCCGGTAAAAGGAGAACGCACTTCTGAAACTGCCCTAATATCTTGTGGATCACACATAACAAATAAAGGAACAACATTGATAAGGACGTTAGATAGAGCTAAAAGCCCGCTTCTTAAATTAAAAGATATGTCTTCACTTTCCAGGCGCTTCAATCGCTCTCTGCTATCACCGGCCAAAGCAAGCCAGTAAGCAGTCGTATGCATCTCTTCAGGCGGTAAAGATATTTCACCGTAACCGATATTCTCGTGAGTATAAAATTTTATTTTTTTATAACAGGTAGAAATAGTGGTAATAGCCACTTCCCCGTAAGCATGTTGCATATTTATTTCTTCACCCTTCTCAAACAAATCTAAAACTTTAATATTAGTTTCGGTCTGAGCATCGGTGTAATAATTAACTTTAACTTTTTCGGCATAAGCCTTCTGATTCTGATAATCCAACCTCTGAATAGCATATTGTTCACCTTCATGCAGATAAATAGCCCCTTCATAGATAAGTATAGGCACGCTGGCCTTATCCACTTCCCCGATAACTTGTTCTTGCTGGTCAGCAGTATCTATAATAACAAAATTATCTACTGAAGCACTACGTAGACTTATCTTTTCAGTGGGATAGACTTCGCTCATCCAATACCATTTCTTTTCCACACAATGAAGTACACCTTCCTTCTCTAAATACTCCAGAACATCCCGAAGCTTTTTTGTTCCAAAATCTTCTCTTTCTTCGAAAGGTAATTCAAAAGAAGCACATCTGATATGACTGACTAAAATACTCAAATTATCCGGGTCGATTACTGCACTCTCCGGTGATTCTCCAAAGAAATAATCAGGATGATTGATTACAAACTGGTCTAAAGGGTTGCTGGAAGCAACTAAGATAGCTATCGAACTGTTAGATCGACGCCCAGCTCTTCCGGCCTGCTGCCAGGTACTGGAAATAGTTCCGGGATATCCGGCCATAAAACAGGCATCAAGCTGGCCAATATCTATCCCTAACTCCAGGGCATTGGTACTTACCACTCCTTTTATCTCTCCATCTTTTAAACCCTTTTCTATTTCGCGCCTCAAGTTGGGTAAATAACCACCCCTATAACCTCTGACTATATCCCTGGACTTCCCTGTTTTTGTTAAAAAATCTTTTAAATAGCTGGTTAAAACTTCAGTAGTTAGACGACTCCGGGCAAAAATTATGGTTTGAATATTATAATTTAAAAAATAGGCGACAAAACGGGCTACTTCCTTAATTAAACTTTTCCTGATTCCTAACTCTTTATTAATTATCGGAGGATTATAAAATAAAAAATGCTTCTCGCCTTGGGGAGCACCATTATTATCGACTAAAACAAATTCTTCTCCTGCAATCTTCTGAGAAAGCTCTTTAGGATTAGCAATAGTCGCCGAACAGCAGATAAACTGGGGATTCGATCCATAAAATCGGCAGATTCTCTTCAACCTTCTTATCACATTAGCCAGATGGCTTCCGAATACTCCCCGATAAATATGAACCTCATCGATTACCACATATTTCAAATTTACAAAAAAATCCATCCATTTGGTATGATGAGGCAATATTCCTAAATGAAGCATATCCGGATTGGTTATCACAATATTTCCTCTCTTACGTATGGCTTGCCGGGCGGAAGAAGGAGTATCTCCATCATAGGTATAAGTCCTAATTCCCTCATCCAGGACTGATACTAATTGATACAATTCAGTCAATTGGTCCTGAGATAAAGCTTTAGTGGGAAACAGATAAAGTGCCCGGCTATTTTCAT
>DASRME010000065.1:0-2939 GCA_035648095.1 Atribacterota bacterium
GATGGATAAAATAATGAAAAATGTTAATACCCACCACGTATCAGTGGTCAAAGATAAAGAGGACGCCAAATAAATAAAAAGAGCAATAGCTAACCCGATTACTGCTCCGATATAAACTTTTAATTTTAATGGCAAGTTATAATCCCCCCCCCTAAAAGATTAATAAAATTAGGCCGGTGAACCTGCTATTTTTAACTTACTTCTACCACCTAAATTTAGCGCCACCGGCTAATAATAAAGCCATGACACTAATTAACAGGCTAACTAATTTTGCCTTATTAATTTTCATTTTTAGCACCTCCACGGTTTCTATTTGTTTTTCAACACATTTAAAACCGCTTCGCTTCGCTCACTGATATTGCTACATCTTTTATTATATTATTAATTCTAAATAAGGGCCTCACCGACCTAAACTCTATTTAATTTTCTTTAATTAAAACTCTACGGTTAGTGGCTTTAAGGATTGCTTTTACTACTGCTTTATTGAGATCATCTTTCACCACCGTAGAACCTACTAAATTTTCCTTTCTTTTTGAATCGATTAGATTGATAGAAACTACTATTATTTCTTTGCTATCTAACTCAATTTTTTTTATTGCATCTACTTGAAAGAAAACTGAGCCTTCTAAATAGAAACTTATCGCTTCTAGGGCAGCTTTCGCCACTAAATATTCCCGATTTTCATCCCAATTTTTTCCAGATACTTTACCTTCATATATTTTTCCGTTATTTTCTAATTTTACACAAACTTCAAACTGATTACCAATCGCTTCCGCTTTAATATCAGAAAATTTAATTCTTAGAGAAGATTCTAATTCTTCTTCCTTAATTTGCTCATCTCTTATTTCCTTATCCTTTACTTGGGCTATACTAATTTTTCTATAATCTACTTGAATATTATATTTGGCTAATAAAAATGATTCAATATCCCGGGTAATTCTTTTAGGGTTAGAAGAATCTTTAGTAATTATATGAATCTCTTTTATGTCTCCATCCTCGGATAATACTATTTTCGCAAAAAGAATATCGTTTAGATCCTTTAACGATTTTTCTATATCTTCTACTTCGTAATTAAAGCGTCGGGGAATTATAAAATTACGAAATGTATTTAATTTATTTTTCTCCATAAATTCCTCCTTAAAATTCCGGTTCAATCAGCCCGAAATTCCCGTCTTTTCTTTTATACAGAACATTCACTTTATTTGTATTATCATTAGCAAATACAAAAAAATTATGTCCTAATAAATCCATTTGCATTGCCGCTTCTTCTACTGACATCGGTTTAATAGCAAATCTTTTAGTCTTTACAATTTTAGGAATCCTATCTAACTCGCCATCTTCATCATTAACCCCTTTGCTGGCTAATTCCTTTTTCTCTGTGTCTGGGTAAGGCTTCTGAAAATATTTTTCTTTATACTTCTGTATCTGTCTTTCTAATTTATCTACTACCTTATCGATTGAAGTATACATATCATTTGTTTCTTCCTCTGCTCTAATTAAAGCTCTACTTGCCTGCAAGGTTGCTTCAACAATCTGCCTATTTTTCTCTACACTTAAAGTGACTATTACTTCTAAGATATGATCAAAATGTCTCTCGATCTTACGTAACTTTTTATTAATATAATTTCGCATAGCATCTGTCACTTCAATATGTTTTCCCTTGAAAGTAATTTTCATATCTTTTTCCTCCTTAGTAATAGTATATCTTCTTAATATATATATTCTCCGTCTGAACAAAAAACCCTTTTTTATTTTTAATATTTTTTAAAATATTTTTAATTTGGTGTACCTCTTTATCTTATAAGTATTTTCTTTTCATTAACTAGTTAAATATGTTTTATCCGCCTTTCCTTAGACTGACCTGGTCTTTGCCCCCACACTCGCCTGCTGAGAGGTTTGCTCAGGAAATTTGTCCTTCACTACTACTCTTCTCTTATTATTCTAACCTATTAGGCTTAAGGCAGGACTTACTCCAAAGCCGCACCATGCTCAGTAACCAAAATTACCTTACGTGGGTCGTTTCGCCTGCGACTGGCTTCGACTTTCAACCACAGCTCTAAGGAGAGGCGGTAGATGCGCTTTATACGGTTCGGGCTAAAGTTAAAACAAATATATTATTAGCTCGAGATTTTATTAATTCTTTAGCACATTCTTCTACAGTAGTTCCGGTAGTAAATACATCATCTAAAATCAGAATATTTTTTCCATTAATTTCTTCTGGTCTTTCTACTGAAAAAGCTTTAAGAATATTTTTCTCCCTTTCTTTCTTGGGTAAATTAACTTGAAAAAGGGTTGTCTTTTTCTTTATTAAAACACCTTCCCCAACCGGGATAGAAAAATAATCTCCTATGATTTTGCTTAGTAACACGCTCTGATTAAATCCCCTCTTCTTTAAATCAACCTTATGCAAAGGAACAGGAATAATTAAGTCAACTTTCTCTTTAAACTCATTATTCTTTAATAAGTAATCAACCATTAATTTCCCTAATGGTTTAGCTAACTTTTTCTCTCCGTAATATTTAAAAAGATGAATACATTTTTTTAACACTTTATCATATATTCCTATAGAACGAGAAAATTCAAAGGAATATTTTTTCCTTTTACAATCAAGGCACAAGATTTTTCTATTTTGTTTAAAAAAATCTGTAAGCAGTAAGGGTCTCCCACACTTTATACAATATGGATGTTCGATTAATTCAATAGTTTTAAAACAATCCTCACAGATTGAGTATCCATTAGAGCATCGGATAGGTTTTCCACATATCTTGCAATCTAAGGGAAAAATAAAATTACACAACCCATCTATGATATATTCTAACACATTTTGATTATTCATACTAATCCTAAATCAATAGCTATCTAATTATTTAGTTAGCTGTGATTTACTAGCTAATTTTTCTTGTATCTCGTATCTCGGAAGAAAATACATAACTAAAATG
>DASRME010000066.1:0-7728 GCA_035648095.1 Atribacterota bacterium
TGACTCATGTACTGGGAAAGCAAATAGCCCCTACAGGAACAAAGGTATTTAATCCGGCTTTTGACCTTACTCCGAATGGCTATGTGGAAGCAATTATAACTGAAAAAGGGATTATCCGAAAACCTTTTGAAGAAAATATTAAAACAGTCGTTAGTATTTAGTGTATAGTACATAATAAAGAAGAAAGAATAAAAAAGTTCAAACTAAAACCAGTTTACCAGTTATTTTAGTAACAAATCGTACCGTTTTAAATTAACATGAGATGTAATTTTAGGTTATGCTTTTTTTAGTTTTTCACTATATACTAAATACTATATACTATATACTGTATAGAGGAGGAGAAAATTGGATCCAGAAAAACTTATTATTTCCGGCGGGAAAAGATTGCAGGGTGTGGTAAAAATTGATGGGGCGAAAAATTCAGCTTTATCTATAATGGCGGCAACCTTATTAACTAAAGATGATTGTGTTTTAAGAAATGTCCCTCGCCTTACCGATATTGATACTATGGCTGCAGTTATAAGGAAATTAGGGGTAAAAGTGGAATGGAAAGAAGATAATAACCTTTACATTGATCCTGATAATTTTAATAATTATGAGGCGCCTTATGAATTGGTTAAAATGATGAGAGGTTCTATTTTAGTGATGGGACCTCTTCTGGCTCGTTTAAAAAGAGCGAAGATATCTTTACCCGGAGGTTGCGCTATTGGTGCTCGTCCGGTTGATTATCATTTAAAAGGATTTGAGGCTTTAGGTGCTCAAGTTGAAGTGGAAAAAGGTTATATTGAAGCGAAAGTTAACACATTAAAAGGAACTGAAATATATTTAGATTTCCCCAGTTTAGGAGCGACTGAAAATATAATGATGGCTGCTTGTTTGGCGGAAGGTATCACTTCGATTGAAAATGCTGCCAAAGATCCTGAAGTAGTAGAATTAGGACGTTTTTTAAATGAAATGGGAGCTAAGATTAAAGGATTGGGAACTGATCTAATAAAAATAGAAGGAGTAAAAAAATTACATGGAATTGATTATACTATAATTCCTGATCGCATTGAAGCAGGTACCTATATGATAGCGGCTGCCATCACGGGTGGCGATGTTTTAATAGAAAAGGCCGATCCACTATTATTAAAACCACTAATAGTGAAGTTGGAAGAAGCAGGGGTGCAAATTGAGCTAGAAAAGGATTTGATTAAAGTAATAAGGCCAGAAATAGTTAAAGCAGTAGATATTAAAACTTTACCTTTTCCCGGATTTCCCACCGACATGCAACCTCAATTTATGGCTTTATGCTGTGTAGCAAAAGGTACGAGTGTTATTACCGAGACTGTATTTGAGAAAAGATTCGCTCACATTGGTGATTTGATAAGAATGGGAGCAGATATTAAAGTAGAAGGGCACAGTGCTATTATTAAAGGAGTAAAGAAGTTAAGTGCTGCCCCAGTAATGGCTTCAGATTTAAGAGGTGGGGCAGCTTTAGTATTAGCAGGTTTGGTTGCAGAAGGAATCACTGAGCTAAGCAGAACGTATCATTTAGACAGAGGATATGTGAAGTTAGAGGAAAAATTAACTTCTCTTGGAGCAGATATTAAGAGAGTGAAAGAGTAAATTAGTCATTAGTGAGTAGTCGTTAGTATTTAGTGTATAGTACATAATAAAGAAGAAAGAATAAAAAAGTTCAAACTAAAACCAGTTTACCAGTTATTTTGGTAACACGTCGTACCCTTTTAAATGAACACGAGATACAATTTTAAGCTTTACTCTTTTTTACTGAATACTAAATACTATATACTATATACTCATTTATATAGGAGGAGAAATAAACATGCTAGGAATGGATAGAAGTCTGGGCATAGATTTGGGTACAGTAAGTGTTTTAATCTATCAGAAGGGTAAAGGAATTGTTCTTCAAGAACCTTCAGTAGTCTCCATTTTAAGGGATAGCGGAAAAGTTTTAGCTGTGGGAGAAGAAGCTAAACAAATGTTAGGGAAAACACCGGGGAACATAATTGCTATTCAGCCCATGAAGAGCGGAGTTATCGCTGATTATGAGATAACAGAAAAGATGCTGAGTTATTTTATCAGAAAAGTGTGTGGTAATAGCAAGATATTCCGTCCTCAAGTAGTCATTTGCGTTCCGTCAGGAGGTACAGAGGTAGAAAAAAGAGCAGCGATAGAAGCAGCTATGCAGGCTGGTGCAAGGAAAGCTTATTTAATTGAAGAACCAATGGCAGCAGCTATTGGGGCTGGCTTAGATATTAGTGAACCTTACGGCAATATGATTGTTGACATTGGGGGAGGAACTGCCGATATCGCAGTTCTCTCTTTAGGTGGAATTGTGGTAAGTGAATCATTGAGAGTAGCGGGTAATAATTTTGATGAAGATATTATTAAATATATTAAAGAAAAATACAGATTAATGATTGGCGAAAAAACTGCTGAAACTTTAAAGATTGAAATCGGTGCAGCAATGGAGTTAGAAGAAGAATTGTTTACCGAAATAAGAGGAAGAGATTTAGTATCCGGGTTACCCAAGAGTATTTCAGTTGGCTCCAATGAAGTATTAAAATCCATCTCTTCTTCATTGAAGACGATAATAGAGGGCGTTAAAACAGTTATGGAGAAAATTCCTCCTGAATTAGCGTCTGATATTGCTGATAAAGGGATTGTCCTTACCGGCGGAGGAGCATTATTGAGAAATTTCGATGACTTATTAACTGACGTAACTGGTATACCAGTTTACATAGCTGAAAATCCAATTTCGTGTGTAGCCTTGGGCGCTGGGAAAGTTTTGGATAATATTCATGTACTTAGGAGTGGACTAGTAAGTTCATACAAGTAACTAGTCGTTAGTCGTTAGTGAATAGTGAATAGTAAAGAAGAAAAAAGTGAGAATGAAATCGTTTCGTGTGAAGAAAACTAAAATTCAGAAATTAAAGACACTATATATCATATATCGAGTCTATTTAAATCAACACGGCTCGCTATGTTGTTACTAAATACTAATGACTATTCAAAAACGACTAAATATAAAGAAGAAAAAAGATGAAGATAAAATTAAATAAAAACATTTGTATAAAAATTATATTTATTTTATTAATATTATTTAGTACGAAGATAAATTTAACCTTTTGCCAGACTATTTTTATGCCAGTTTCAGAGATAAGTCCGGGAATGAAAGGAACAGGAAAAACCGTTTTTCACGGAACGCAGATAGAAAATTTTCAAGTAGATATCATTGATATAGTTGGAGGTGAAAGCGGCATTAATCATTTTATACTAGCTCACTTAAGTGGAGACAAAATTGAAGAGAGTGGCGGAATCTCAGCGGGGATGAGCGGAAGCCCAGTTTATATTGACAATAAATTGATTGGAGCTATATCTTATGCTTGGGAAATGAGTGAACACAACCTCTGTCTTATTACTCCCATCCAAGAAATGTTAAAAATACTTAACCTTTCTCATGAAAAAAACCAGACAGTATTACAAGAATATAAAATTGATAGTTCTTTATATTTCAGTGAGGGGGAAAAAGATCAGATAATAGTTAAAAATTGTGAGAAAAATAATAATTTACAAGAATTAGCCGGACGAGAAAAAATCGTCTTTTACCCAGTAGTTTCACCGGTAATTATAAGCGGAATAAAAGGCAGATCTTTAGATAGATTAAGCACTTCATTAAAAAAAATTAATCTTCAACCTGTTCAAGGTGTTTTTGGTATAGAAAAAATAGATCTTCAAGATGTAGGAGAAAAGCCTTACAATAAACTAGAAGCTGGTTCTGCCATAGGGATACAATTGACTCGGGGGGATGTCAATATTACCTCTATTGGAACATTAACTTATCGAGAAGGAAATAAAATCCTGGCTTTAGGACACCCTTTTTTAAAGAAGGGTGAAGTTTCGTTCTTTCTTTCTGCAGTATACGTCTATCATAGTTTTCCCAGTATAGTGATGCCTTTTAAATTAGGATCTCCTTTAAACTTAGTGGGCGAAGTCGTTCAGGATAGAGAGGCAGGTATATTGGCGATATTAAATTCTTACCCCCGGATTATTCCGCTTAAAATACAGGTAACAGATATTAATTCAGGATTATCCTACAAGACGGAAGTTCAGATAATAAATGATTATGATCTGTTAGAGCCACTGCTTTCTAATATAACCGTACAGGCTATAGATAATGCTCTGGATAGAATAGGAGCAGGAACTGCTCAAGTAGAAATAGAGATAAAAGGTGACAAAGAAGGGCAAGAGCTTTTTCGGAATAATATGTATTACAATTCAGATGATATAGCTATTCAAGCCATCACCGAGATACCCGAGATAATTGATTTAGTTGTAAACAATTATTATGAAATGGTAAATTTGAACAAGGTAAATATCGATATTAAAATAGATAATAAAAAGAGAATTGGCAGGGTAGAGGAAATTACATTAGAAGATTCCTCGATTAATCCAGGAGATTACCTTAAAGCTAAAATTAAGATTAAGTCTTTTAGGGGAGAGTCAATTGAAAAGGTGCTGACCATTCAAATTCCTTCCGATTCTTCCCCAGGAGAAGCTTTATTAATAGTAAAAGGAGGAGCAGAGTTAGATAATCAACAAGAAGAGTATGCCAATAACAGTAAACAGGATTATAAAAGTTTAGAAGAAATCCTTAAAACTATTACTGATAGAGTAAAAGGCAATCAAGTGATTGGAGAAATAATTTTATATTCTAATGAACCACCCTATGAAGAGAATGTTAATAACGGTGATCTAACAAAAGAGAAAGAAAAAGAAGCTTCACAAATTTCTAAGATCGAAACAGATATGGTTATTGAAGGATACCTGGAGATACCTTTTACAATATTAGAAAATTAACCAATTAAATTAGTATATAGTATATAGTATTTAGTATTTAGCAAAGAAGGAAAAAAGAGAAAATAGAAGATAGGAGTTAAAATTTAAAAGTAAGGGCGTATTACTATATGCCCCCATACGCTGGCCAACTGGGTAACCAAATAACTACTACATTAACTTGAAATTTGTATCTCGCAACTTGCAACTTGTATTTTATACTAACGACTAATTTAATAAATTGGATGGTAAAGATGAAAATAGTAGCTTTAATTGCGGCTGCAGGTAAGGGAAGAAGGATGAATTCTAGAATAAGTAAGCCCTTTATTCCTGTTTCTGGTAAACCAATTTTAGCCTACACCATTGATAAATTTGAAAAATGTAAATCAATTGATAAAATATATCTCATAGTAAATCCTGAGGAAAAAGAAATTTGCCATAAAAATATAATATTAAAATACAATTTTTCTAAGGTACAAGAATTAGTCGATGGAGGAGATACCAGGCAAGATTCAATATATAATGGTCTTGAAGCACTGGATAGGGATACGGACATAGTAGTGATTCACGATGGTGCCCGTCCTTTAGTCGAAGAAAATATCATCCAGAATTCAATCGAAAAAGCACAGAAATATGGAGCAGCGATTGCAGCTATTCCTATTAAAGATACTGTAAAAAAAAGTGATAACAATTTTTATATAAGTAAAACCCTTAATAGGGAGGAAATTTGGAGAGCACAAACTCCCCAAACTTTTAAATATGATATAATTTTACCAGCTTATCATCAGGCATATAAAGATAAATATTTAGCTACAGACGATGCGGCGATTGTAGAAAAATATGGACATAAAGTAAAATTAATCATAGGCCCAGAGGAAAATATTAAAATAACTACTCCCTTTGATTTGATAGTAGCGGAGGTTTTTTTAAAGAAAGGATTTGGATTTAAATTTAAATTATGAAAGAAATTGAGATAGATAGCTATTCCAAGATAAATCTAACTCTAAACATACTGGCGAAACGTCAGGATGGATATCATGATATAGAAACCATAATGCAATCTGTTAACCTTACTGATAGAATATGTATTAAGGAAGGAAAAGAAGGGATAAAAATTAAATGCAATCATCCCCTGGTTCCCGTCGATGACCAAAGCTTAACCTATAGGTCAGCAGAGATAATTCTTAACCGATGCAGAATAACAAAGGGAGTCAAAATAGAAATTGATAAAAAAATTCCTTTAGCTAGTGGAATGGCGGGTGGTTCTGCTAATTCCGCCTCTATTTTAGTAGGAATAAATAAACTTTTTACTTTGAATTTAAGCAATAAGGATTTAAGAGAAATAGGAGAAGAATTGGGAATGGATGTACCTTTTTGCATTCAGAATGGTACTGCTCTTGCTTACCATAAAGGGGAAAAGGTAACTCCCCTACCTCTTATTAATCCACCCTTATGGATTATAATAATAAATCCTGGTTTCGAAATACCCACTAAATGGGCTTATAATAATCTTGATTTTGACCAGATTAAGAAAGAGAAGAACAATACTAAAGCTATGCTTAAAGCCTTAAAAGAAATGAAGCTTCACGAAATTGCAAAAAATCTATTTAATTCCTTTGAAGGATTAATAATTAAAAAATACCCGGAAATTGGAAAAATTAAAGACAAATTAATACAGGAAGGCGCTTTGGGGGCTCTTATGTCCGGTAGTGGCCCCACTGTTTTTGGAATAGCTAAAAACAAAGAACAAGCTTTAAAGGTTTATGAAAAATTAAAATTAGAATATAAATCAATCTGGGTAGTGCATACTGTTTAGTCGGTTAGTATATAGTCGTTAGTGAATAGTGAAGAAAAAAGAAAATAAGTCAGAATAATAAATAAGGAATAGCGTATAAAAAATAGTGATAAGTGATGAGTAATAAGTTACAAGTTGCAATAAGCTGACAATTGAAAACCTGTATTTAATACTAACGACTAATAGAGAGGGGAAAGTAATGCGAATTGGTTTTGGATATGATGTCCATCCTTTAATTTTAGGGAGGAGATTAATTTTAGGAGGAGAAGTTATTCCCTGCCGAAGGGGTTTGGATGGACATTCAGATGCTGATGTCTTAATTCACTCCCTGATAGATGCTTTATTAGGGGCAGCAGGAGAGGGAGATATCGGCCAGCATTTCCCGGATAATGATGAGCAATATAAAAATATTTCCAGTCTAGTGTTATTGGAAAATACTTATGAAAAATTAAAAAGAAAAAATTTTACCATAAACAATATAGATGCTTCTATAGTATTAGAAGAACCACGGATTGCGCCTTTTATTACGAACATGAAAAATAATATATCCCAAGTTTTAAAAATATCATCCGGAAAGGTAAATATTAAAGCTAAAACTAATGAGAAGATGGGTTTTATCGGGAGGAAAGAAGGTATTGCATCCTATTGTGTGGTTAGCTTGAACGAGGACACAGATTAAGAAAGTATCGAGTATATAGTATATAGTTAAGAATAGCATAGAGCGTATAGAAAAACAGTAATGAGTAATAAGTGATTAGTGACAAGAACTAGTTAACTAGGTAACCAATTAACTAATTAACTAGTTATATACGAGTGAATGAGGAGGAGAAAAATAATAATTATGAAAGAGGAAAAGAAAGTAAGAGAAGAGAAAACAAAAAAAGCAGAAGAGATAAACGAAAAAAAGATACAGAAAGAGGAAAAAGAAGAGGCAAAGGAAAAAGTTAAGGAAGAAAAAAAACAAGAAGAAGGCTTTAAAGAACCTGATTTACCCGTTCTTTTTGTCTGGTTTATAAGCATGTTGAGCGGAAAAGCCTGGGAATATTTGGGTCTCATCATGAATCCTGAAACCAAAGAAATCAATAAGGATTTTA
>DASRME010000067.1:0-4180 GCA_035648095.1 Atribacterota bacterium
AGCCAGTGATTTAATCTTACCTTTATGTTCCTTTTCCACTACTTTCAGGCAGGCTCCATCCATATAAGATTGCATTATCTCAAGCAATGTATTCTCATCAAGTTTATCTATAGCTGAAAGACACTTGGCTAAAACTTCTCCGTGACTACGATGAGAACCGAAAATGAAATCTTCGATACCAAGATGTACACACTGACCTACCACAGATGATTCCTGACCAATGGATAGATGAGCAGGTCCCAAGTGTTTGTATTCAATCCCCTCATAGGATCCTTGGATTTTTATAGAATTCAGCATGGATTCAAATTCTCGAATGATGAGCATATCATAATAAATCTTAAGAAGTTTTTCCTCTCCATACTTCTTTGTCTCTTTTTTTATATCCGGCTTATACTGATTTATGGGAATGTCTTTTATTTTCAATATCTGTGGTTTTCTGACTTCTTTGGGGTCAATGAAAATAGATTTAGGCATAAAACTTTCTCCTTTCTTGTTTAAAATATCGTGCTATTTTCTAATCATGATCAAATGATATATCTTTTTCTATTATTGTAACTTAATATCTGTTAAATTAAAATGAGCTATTAATTTGCTAATTTCCTGCAGGAATTTAGCTGCCGGAGCACCATCTACTGCTCGGTGATCAAAGGTAAGAGACAAACCGATATGTGGAATAAACTTTATTTCATTCTCTTTCATTATTGGTTTAAGAGAAATGCTGCATATACCCAGAATAACCACCTGAGGAACATTTAAAATAGGTGTAAAACTTTCAATCCCCATTGTTCCGAGGTTGGTTACCGTAAATGTCCCTCCGTTTAGTTCATCCGGCAAGATAGTGTCTTCCTGACAGGCAGTACCTAATCGTTTGGCTTCTTGAGAAATTTCCTTTAAGGATAAGAGGTGGGCATTATGGATGACAGGTACCATAAGTCCTCGTGGTGAGTCTACAGCAAATCCCAGATGTACCTGTTCAAATTCAAGTATCTTATCTTTAAGGAAGTGAGCATTCATATTTTTAAATTTGGGAAGAATATGAGCAACAATATAAAGTAGAAAATCATTCATATTAATTTTGTTTAGCCCTTCCAACTCAGGACTGGATTTTAGCGATTCCCGACTGGCCAATAAATTAGAAGCCTCAGCAGACGTATTTAAAGTAAGTTGAGCAGTACTTTGCAAAGAGGTAAACATTCTTTCAGATATAATTTTCCGCACCCCTTCTACTGGAATTTCCTTTAGTGGCCCAAAAATATTTTTACTGACCGCACCTGGAATAAGCGGTTCACCTTCAGATATGACTTTCTCTATATCCCTTTTTATAATCCTTCCTCCGGGACCTGAACCGACAAGCCTGGAAAAATCAATTTCTTCTTTTTCTGCCAAGCGTCGGGCAAGCGGAGATATAGGTATCAAGTCGTCTGCAAAAGAAGATTTTATTTTCTTAGAGGATTTATCTAAAGTGACAGCTTTCTGATTTTCTACATATTCTTCCCTGGAAACAGAGACAGTTTTTTGGGGGATGAGATGGTCAATTTTTTCCCCCGGTTGCCCGATGATAGCAATAGTAGTAAGCACCGGCACATCGTCTCCCTCTTTATAAAATATCTTAAGCATTGTTCCAGCCTCAGGAGCTTCCACTTCAAAGACTGCCTTATCGGTTTCCACTTCACAGATAGACTCTTCAGCTTTTACTTTATCCCCTACTTTTTTATTCCATTTAATAATAAGACAGGATTCAACAGACTGTCCTTGTTTGGGCATAAGTACTGCTATGGCCATTTATTTTAACCCCCCTTGGTGTATTTTACCGTTCTTAAAATAAAACTTTCATATTTAACTCATTTTATCTTTATTCTTCAGGTAAGTATTTTTTAATATCAAAGGATCTTCTGATTATCTTCCTGCCTTCAACAATTGATTTAATCTGTCCCATAGATTTTGCCTGAATCATTAAATTCCCAATGGCGGTTGCTTCAACCGGTCCGGCAAAAACAGGCAAACCCGTTGCCTTAACCACCAGCTGACACAGAAGACCGTTTCGACTTCCTCCTCCTATAATATATATCTCTTTGATAGATTTACCGGTAATCTCTTCTATCATTTTAATAGTTACTGTATACTTATCTGCCAAGCTCTCAATAATCCCTCTGGTAATCTCTGCAGGTGACTCCGGAACTTTTTGCCCTGTTTCCTGGCAATAAGCCTTTATTCTATCTGGCATATTGTCATCAATTAAACCAGGTTTTAAGAATCTTGAATCATCAGGGTCAATTCTAAAATTTGCAGGACCATATTTTTGAGCTATTTCAGTTAATTCATCATAAGAATATGATTTTGTATTCTCATCCCAGAATTTTTTACACTCCTGAATAATCCAGAAGCCAGTAACATTCTTTAAAAACGTGAAGCCGCTATCAGCAGAACCTTCATTGGTAAAATTAAATTGAAAACTTTTTTCATTGATAATTGGTTTTGGAGATTCTATTCCTATTAAAGACCAGGTACCCGAACTAATATAGGCATAATGAGTATTATCTTCAATTGGAGCCGCCGCAACCGCCGATCCGGTATCATGGCAGGCAGGAGCAATAATCACTACTTCTGAATCAGCGCCAATCTCCTGCGCAATCGCCGGTAAAAGTTTCCCGACTTCTGTTCCAGGCATAATTATTTCTCCAAATATCTCTTTTTTAAATCCAAGTTTATTCAGTATCTTGGTTGACCAGTCCTTTTTTATAGGATTATAGAGCTGAGTAGTCGTGGTAATCGAATATTCATTTTTTATAATCCCAGTTAACCAGTAGTTTAAAAGATCGGGAATGGTCAGAAAATATCTTGTATCTTCTAAGACTTGAGGTTTTTCCCTTGCAAATGAGTAGAGTTGATAAATAGTATTAATCTGCATAAATTGAATGCCAGTCTCGGTAAATATTTCCTTTTTAGGTATTAGTTTAAAAACTAATTCCATTATATTATCTGTTCTCTTGTCTCGATAGTGGTAAGGATTTCCCAGAAGATCGCCATTATCATCCAAAAGAACATAGTCAACTCCCCAGGCATCAATGCCAATACTTACTATTTGATTGGGATATTTTTTAAAAGCCTCCTTTAAGCCTTTCTTTATCTCATTGAATATGCCCAGAATATCCCAAAAAATACTATCTTTCACCCTGACTAAATGATTGGGGAAACGATATATTATCTCCATTTTTGATAAATCCCCAACAATGACTCTCCCGCTCTCTGCACCCAGATCAATCGCCACAAACTTTTTCACTGTATAACCCCTTTTGATTTAGTTAAAAATTAAGGAAAACTGATTATATTTTTTATAGTATTTTGTTGTTGCAATAAATGATTACTACTTTTTAAACAGGTTTTGTCGGTATTTTTCATCGGGTCTTTTCGATATATGTGTTACCATGTCCTCATGAAGGGTATTTATTCCACCCGCTAGCAATGCACCAAAACGAATTTCCGCTGCCTTATTAGCGGTTAAGGTAATATTCTCTACTTCAGTCGGGGTAGATCCCAAAGCAATAAATCCATGATTCTGAATATAAATAGATCTGGGTCTCTCTCCATGTTTATTTAAAAATATTTCAATTTCCTTTTTTGCTTTTTGCGCAAGTTGAACCCCCGGATCTGTATAAGGAATAAAGACCGATTCTTTCCCCAGCAGAACAATTTCATCAGGATAAATTCTCCCTTTTAAATTCTCCGGAAAACTCTTTGAACAGGTCAATCTGTTTACCGCTGAGGGATGAGTATGACCGACAAAATTTACTCCTTCCAAATTAAGGCAAATAGCATGCAATAAAGTTTCTACAGAAGGATTAGCTCGATGTTTTTTATCCACCTTGGCTTTTTCAAAGATATCCTTAATTTCCTCATCATTAGGATCCTTTAAACTTATAAGCTGCACAATTGGTTCAAAATAAACCTGAATAAAATCATCCCCGGTTACGGTTGCAAGCTGAGTTCCGCTTGCTTTTATAAAAAAACTATCAGCAATATCTTTTATCTCAACTTTAGCCGAAGTGTTACCTTCTCCAATAATTGCAAGATGATAGTCTGCTCTTCCCAAATTATTAGAAAGCTTTACCAATTTATGTAAAGTCTCCGCTTGAATATCCTGTCTTTCCTTCATTTTCCATTCCTCTCTCATAGTGATTAA